>CAZUPX010000893.1:0-9374 GCA_964622155.1 uncultured Planctomycetaceae bacterium
CAACCGCATGGCCGGCCTCTGTACCTGCGTTTACAGCGATCACTGGGAAGCTTACTGGGCCAACGCCGCCTAAACGCCGGAATCCACTCGCGCACCCAAATCAACAGGCTGCTAGGACCGGCCGTCGCACGCGGTGCGTCGATCTGATATCTTCGAGACGCTTCGGCTTCCCTCAAAACGACCTCAGCGAGCCTGACATGGGTGCAAATCGAGCTGGCGTAAATCTGCGGCGAAAAAGGAAACGGCATCTCAAGAATCTCGAAACCGCTGCGGCCGCCGCCGAGAGAAAGCCGAAAGCTGCGAAAAAATCCCGCGCCTGAGTCGGCGACAGAATGCGCAACCGAGACGAAAACCTGGTCTCAACGGATCCCCGCGGATGCACGACGGGTCAGGTTGAGTTTCGAAATCGAAATTCCGGACTCCGCTCAACAAAAAGATTCCAGGCCCCTCGTCAACCCCCGAGCATCTTCTTCAAGATTGCGATCTGCCCTGCGTGGTACAAGTCGTGCTGCACGATGCCGTGCAGGATCGTATAGATCGACGGCATGCCTTCCCACAGCCGCTGGCGCAGTCGCTCGTCGGAGAGCTTGGCCACTTCGCCTGAAAGTTGCTCGTGGGCTGTGCGCAACTCGTCGAGCGTGCGCTGCCAGGCTGCCTCGCTGGTGTCGGTGATTGTGCGCCAGTCTTCGGCGTCACTCGGACGCGTGCGATCTCCCGTGAGCCAGCGGGCGACGGCGGCCTTCCACACGGCCATGTGAGCGACGATGTCCCAAATGCGATGCGCTCCTCCTGGCGACGGCGCGGCGGCCATTTTGGCTGTCACGCCCGAGAGCACCTCCTGCACGCTCGGCCCATGCCAGGCCTTGCCGTGGAACGAACGTTGCACCTGCTTGGCGATCTGCTCGACTTCGCTCATGTCCGTGGCGTCACTTGCCGCTGTCGTTCTCGTTAACGAACTTCACCAGCGAGTCGATATACAACTGCGGAATGTAGCCCTGCATGATGGCCGTCAGGTGCGACTTGCCGGGTAGAACGACGGCCTGGAAGTTCGACAGTTCGCGCTTCATACGCGCCGTCTTGGCGATGGGCATATCGAACTCGCCGTTGATCGCCAACACCGGAATTTTGATCTTTGCCAGGTCGATCGCGCCGCGATCGCGCGGGTCCCAAGCCTGACGCACGGCGGCCAGGGCTTCGGCGTCGCGGTCGGGATTGGTTTGCAACTTGGCCGCGGCTTCTTTCTCTTGCGGGTCGTGGTCGCCGCCGGGCTCATCCTTGGGAATCTCGGCCTTGTAACGCTCCTCGACCTCGGGCACTCCAGAGCCGCCGAACGAGGCGGTGATAAACCGCTCGGGCGCCATCACCAACAGTTGCGAAACGATGAACCCGCCCATCGAGTAACCGTGGACGTGGGCTTTGTCGATTTTCAGGTGATCCATCAATTCCACGACATCCTTGACCATCTGCTTGCCGTACTTCGCCGGGTCGTGCGGCTTCTCGCTTTTGCCGTGACCGCGACAGTCGATCGCCACGACGCGGTGACTTTTAGCCAGCGCCTCGGCCACGCCGTTCGAAAACCAATTGCCTTCGGCGGTACCGGTGTAGCCGTGAATCAGCACCACCGGCGAACCCTTGCCGGATTCCATGTAATGGATTTTCACGCCGTCCGAAGCATCGAACGTACCGTGCGTGGCCTCGACGGCGAAGGCCGAAGAGCTAGCCGCACAAGCGACGAGCGCCACAGCGAGTCTCCGTGTCGTTGCAAGATGCTGGATGTGTCGCATGATTGGTCCTTTCGCTCAAACGCGCCTGAGGGTGGAGGCCTGCGCGCTCGATTGTGTCCGCTCTCGCGCAAAAAGGCAAACTTTCTCCCTCCGGAATTCGTGACATCCGTCATCCGCTGCGGGGTTTGACCTGCGGCGGAGCGATTGGCTAAGCTCAGATACGCCATACCCGACGTACGCGTCGTCATCACCCGAGGGACCCATCATGATCCGATGTGTGACCGTTGTTCTAGCCCTGCTGGCCACGGCGGCTCCGGCGTTTGCCGGCAAATTCAACGCGGTGCTCAACATCGGCGATCGGGCACCGGCGTGGACCGACCTGGAAGGGGTCGACGGGAGGCGGCACTCGCTGTCGGATTTGGCCGATAAGGACGTGGTCGTGGTGATCTTTACTTGCAACAGTTGCCCGGTGGCCACCGATTACGAGGACCGGATCATTGCCTTTGCCAAGAAGTCTGCAGCGCCCAAGAGCAAAGTCGCGCTGGTGGCCATCAATGTCAATAAGGTCGCCGAGGACCGGCTACCCAAGATGCGCGAACGGGCCGAAGCGAAAGGTTTTGTCAGCTTGTTTCCATACTTGTACGACGACACGCAGCAGATCGGGAAAGTCTTTGGAGCCGCCTTCACGCCGGAGTTCTTCGTCCTGAACGCTCAGCGGCAGGTGGTGTACATGGGGGGCATGGATGACAACAGCCAGGCCGAGCAGGTGAAGACAAACTTTCTCGATCCGGCCGTTGAGGCAGCGCTATCGGGCAAGACGCCCGCTGTGACCGAAGCCCCGGCCATCGGCTGCCGAGTGCGCTACGAGCGCGAGCGTCGCGGCAAGGCCGACAAGTAAGCGCGCCGCTTCGTAAACTTCCTGCATCGCCGACCACCGAGCCGTTATGAACTTCGTCCGCTCGCAACCGCCGGCAATCAAGTTTCTGCTTGTGCCGGTGGTCGCGGCCGCACTCGCCTGGTCGGGCATTGCGCCGCACGACTACGCCACGTGGTTCTTTGAGCTGTTCATCGGATTGATCGGCGTGGCCGTGCTCGTGGCCACCGCGCCCTGGTTCCGGTTCTCGACGCTGGTGTATGCGGTCGTCGCGGCGCACTTCGTCATTCTGGCCGTGGGCGCCAAATACACGTACGCCGAAGTGCCGTTGTTCGACTACCTCCGCGACACGCTCGGGCTGGCGCGCAATCACTTCGACCGGCTGGGCCATTTTGCGCAAGGCTTTACGCCGGCCCTTGTGACCCGCGAGCTTCTGCTTCGCCAGACGCGTATCGGACGGGGCTGGCTGCTGGGGTTTCTCGCGATCTCGGTGGCCCTGGCCTTTAGCGCCCTGTACGAGATTCTCGAATTCGTGTGGGTCCTGGCGTTTTATCCCGACAAAGGCCCCGAGTGGCTGGGAATGCAAGACGACCCCTGGGACGCCCAGTGGGACATGCTGATGGCGCTGGTGGGCGCGGCAACTGCAATCGCCTGTCTCGGCTGGGCACAAGACCGGTCGATCGCCGCATGCCGCGACGACGGCTCGTCCAGCGATTAGTCGATCGCGATCATCACACTCGAAGCCTTGACGATCGCATAAACGTCCTTGCCGGCTTGCAACTGCAAGGTTTCGGCTGACTGTTTCGTAATGACCGACACCAGTTGCTGACCGCCGGCCAGTTCCACGACGATTTCCGAATTGATGGCGCCTGGAGCAATGGACTTCACTTTGCCTTTGAGCACGTTGCGAGCACTGATCTTCACGGCATTGTTCCTTGAAATGAGCGCTTCCGAGGCTGCCAAGTGGGCGACAAGGATTGTAGCAGGTGCCGCATGGCGCGACCATCAGTTGGGCAATGTGAAGCCGCACCGGCGAAAGCAGCGCTGCGCCACACGGCTCGCGAAGAAGTCGACGAGTGCTTGGGCTTCCTTGGCTTGCTGACCCCGCCGCACCACGGCGGCTGAGTACACGAGCGCGTCGTCGGAAGGTGCAACCGAGAACAGCACTCGACACTCTGGCGCGTGTGCCGCGTCGCTCGCGAAGGCCAGTCCGGCCTGCGCTCGTCCTGAAGCTAGCGCGGCCAAAACGCCGCGTGAATTGTCGACCTGTACGACCTTTGACGCAAACGATTCGTAGTTTCCCGACGCGCGGAGAAATGCGTGGGAGTGTTTGCCCAGTGGACACGCCGGGTCGGCCAGCGCGATATGCTCGATCTGAGCTGCTACAAGATCCTTCACATTACGCACTGAGCGCCGGAGCGCCTTGGTTCCGATCGCCACCAGGCTGTTGCCAGCCACAATGCGTCGCGTTTCGGGCGCAATTGATCCTGCCTCGGCTAGGCGGTCGAGGTGGGACGCGTCGGCAGAGATAAACACGTCGCACAATGCGCCGGTCAGGATGTGATCGGCCAACTCGTTGGAGGCGCCAAAAATAGCCCGCACTCCGACGCCCGGTTTATTCAACGCGTACTCGGTGAGAAGTTGCCCGGTGACCTCTTGTAAACTGATTGCGGCCGCCAAGTGGACGGTCACCGCGACGTCAGGTGATGGCACGACCTTCCGTTGCAGTAGCGTGGCAGCCGTCGAGCGGACCTCATCTCGAAGTCGTGAAAAGATCGCCAACGCGAGCTTGCCTCGCGGCGTCAACTGCGCGCCACCGCCCTTGGCGCCACCGATGGCGGCGATGACCAGCGGCTCTCCGGAGGCGGCGTTCGACTGCTGGACCAGCATCCAAGCGTGACGGTAGGACATTTCCAGCAGCCGCGCGGCGGCGCTGATGCTGTGCGTGCGGTCGATGGCGGCCAACAGGTCGGCCCGCCCTTCGCCGAGCACAGCTTTTCCTTCGCGCTCGACCCACACCCGGACTCGTACCTCCCAATCGGCCGACCAGGCCGCGGATTCAACGGCCTCTAAGGACTTGGGCATTTGACAAGGCCCTTTGGCTCGATAAACTGATCGCTATATCCTATCATGCATAACGCTGCCTGGTTCACTAATACTAATGATGTGAATTGCGTCGATTGTAGTCGTTCGGTGGGCCCCACATGCACCTTCCGAAGAGACCCACTATGAAACTGCGTTCGTATTGCGAGCCACACTTACTTGTGCTGATGGGCTATCTCGTGCTCTCTGAGGTAGCGTGTGCGGCGACCGTCAGCCTGAATCCGACCTCTGATGCGTTTGTCTCCTCGGCTAACGCCGCTAACAACTATGGCGGTGCCGGTGCGGTAGCCGTGTCGGCTGCCGGGCTGGCCAAGGGCGAGATCCAGTCACTGTTACAGTTCGACTTGTCGAGCGCCAAGTCGAGATTCGACACGACCTTTGGCGCCGGCCAATGGACGGTCCAGTCGATCGCGCTCCAATTGACGGCCGGTTCGCCGAACAACGCCATCTTCAATACCTCGGCGGCCGGATCGTTCCTTGTGAGTTGGATGCAAAACGACACGTGGCAGGAAGGCTCGGGCACGCCAAATGCCCCCGGCGGAACCGGTGTCACCTGGAATTCGCTGCCTTCGTTCCTCTCCGGTAGCGATCAGTCGCTGGGAACGTTTGGTTTCAGCGGCGCGACATCGGGCTCATCTAACTACTCAATGTCATTAGCCTCGGGCCTGGTGGGCGACGTCAACACCGGACAACTCACCAGTCTGCGGCTGGCTGCCAATGACGCGACAATGTCGGGCCTGTTCAACTCGCGCTCCTTCACGACAGCGTCGGCACGTCCCATCCTTTCAGTCACCGCCGTTGCCGTTCCGGAACCGGCCGCCTGGTTGCTTGCCGCGTTGGGAGCATTCGGTATAACGATGATTCGTCGCCGAGTCGGCAGTGTCGTCAAGATAACTAAAGACTTCGAATCGAGGGTTCCATGATTACGGCAGCACTGCAAACGAATCCTGTTCTTCGACGGGCACGTCGAATCGACCCATGGGCGGGCCACAGCGAGCAGTTGCGAATCCACGAGATCGCACTGTTGCTGGGGGCCGGCGCGCTGGCGGCGGTGGCCGTGGCGACGATCGCACCGGGGCTACGAATTCCCGGTAGCGCGATTCTACGCGCGGCGCTCCCGATCGTCGCCGGCATTGCACTTGTGCCGCGGCGATTGTCGGGAAGCATCATCGGCGTCGGCGCGGCATTGACCGGTTCGGCGCTCGTGGCAAGCGGCGTGGGAACGTTGCAGCCGGCCGCCTGGGCAGGGCTTTTGGCGCTGGGGCCGGCCGTTGACCTGGCGATGACCGGCAACGCTAGCGGTTGGCGGGTCTACCTTCGATTTGCACTGGCCGGTCTGATGGCCAACGCCTTGGCGTTCATCGTGCGTGCCGGCGCTTCGTGGCTGGCGCTCGACGCTGCGCGGCCGCACACTGTGGCGCAGTACAGCATCGGCGTGTTTTTGTCGTTCGCGGCTTGTGGAGTCGCTGCCGGACTGTTCAGCGCGGCGCTGTGCTTTCGGCCGTCCACCCGTGGTGAGTGACTGTTTCAATCGGGATGTTGCATGATCTTCGTCGGCATTGACGACACCGATACGCTCGTTGATCCCGGCACGAATCAACTCGCTCGACACCTCGTTCGACAGCTCGCCGACACACTCATCGGTCGCCTTATTACGCGCCATCAATTGCTCGAAGACCCACGGGTGCCTTGCACGCGCAAGAACGGCTGTGCCGCGATCGAGTTTGAACCCCGCGCGGCGGTTTCGCGCGATGACCTGGCAGCCCGGATTCGAGCGATCATGTTGGCATGGTGTCCGCGTGGGAGCGATCCTGGATTGTGCATCGCCGCACAGCCAATTCCGCAAGCGATCGTGGAATATGGCCGAGCGTGTCAGCAACGGCTTGTGAGCCAGTCGGAAGCGCGGCAATTGGCCGCCGATCATGGGATTCATCTCGAGGGCTTGGGGGGCACCGAGGACGGCGTGATCGGCGCGCTGGCCGCCGTCGGGCTGTTCAGCACGCGAGACGACGGGCGAGTGGTATTTCTGGGAGCCGAGACTGTGGATCGCTTCGAGATCACGGGTGTTCACCCGCTGGCCGAAGTGCTCAGCCGAGGCGTCGATGAGGTCCGCTCGAGCGCGGACCAGGAACTGGTCACGTCCGGGTCCGTCGACGTCGGGAAGCGGCTGCGGCCCAACTATCGTCGCGGCAAGGTGGTGTTGTATGTGACGGCTCTGGACGGCGAGCCGTGCCAGTGGTTGGCGCAACGATTTGTTTGAGCCGGCGGGCGACCCAATGAAGCTGCAAACCCGGAATTCGACGACCGCACGAGTTCCCGTGCGGGGCGGTTTTACGCTCGTCGAATTGCTGGTCGTGATCGCAATTGTCGGCGCGCTGGCCGCTCTGACGCTGCCTGCGATTCAGTCGGCGCGCGAATCGAGCCGGCGCGTGCAATGTCAAAACAATCTGCGGCAACTGGCGCTGGCCGCATTGAACTTTGAGTCCGCGCACCGGCAGTTTCCGCCCGGCGTGGAACAGGCACTGTTTGCAACGGCGCCAGTTTATCGTGGCTCGTCGTTGTTTGTGCACTTGCTGCCGCAATTGGAGGAATCCGTTGTGCAACAGGCGTGGGAATTTGACAATCCGCAGGCCAACACGCTTGGCGGACGGTCCGCCCGCACGGCGACCGTGCTGCCCGTCCTGCTTTGTCCGTCGGACGTCGTCGAGCAGAATCCTGTGTTGCAACAAGGCTGGTACTACGGCTTGACCAGCTATGGGGGCAATGGCGGCACACGATCGTACGTGCCCTGGTCGGCTTCAGTCGACGGAGTTTTTCACACCACGGGTCCAGCTTCGGAGCCGGCACCGTTTCAGCGGGCTGTCCGGCTGCACGCGATCACCGACGGCGCGAGCAAAACAATACTACTGGGCGAACGAAGTCACGAAGATCCAAACTTTGAGTTGTTTGTCGCGGCGGGCTGGACGCAGTCGCTAAAAACCTGGGGCTGGTGGGCACCCTCGGGCGGCCGGAAGGCCATCGGCCACGTGACCATGAGCGCCTACGTCCCGATTAATTACCGGCTTCCATTCGGACCGGCAACGGCCGCCAGCCAGTCTCCACCGGCGACCGACGGCGTTACGTTTCAAGAGTACACCGACCGACGAATTTGTGCCTGGGGCAGCAACCATGCTGGCGGGACAAATTTTGCTATGGCCGACGGGTCCGGTCGATTCCTGGCCGACGAGACTCCGTTGGAAGTTCTGCGTAGCCTGGCGACCCGCGACGCCGCCGAAACCCTTGGCGCGCGGTAAGTTCGAGCTGCCATATTCCCAACGACTGTGCCAGGAAAGCACACCACCCGCCCCACCCTGGTGATTGATTGCCTTCTCACCGGATGGAGGGCGTCGACTGTCACCGGACCGATGGCCCCAAACGAGTGGGCGTGGTGGCAGTGAACCAAATGGTGGAATCTCCGAAGATTTGGTTGACTTAAGGACTTCCGCCGGCTATAAACAGAATGAGAATTCTAGTTCAACCGACAACATTCCGATCAATAAAACTGGAATTCTAGTTTTGATTGGACGCCGGAGCACACTTGTGACACAGGCTCTTCCACGCGTTGAGTGGGTCAAACCGACACACCAAGCGCGCAGCCAGGAGACGCTCGAGCGACTCTTGGAGGCGACCGAGGAGTTGGTCAGCGAGAAAGGATTTGACAGCGCCACGGTCTCCGACATCGTGCGCCGCGCGAACTCGTCGGTGGGCGCGATGTACGCGCGGTTCACCGACAAGGACTCGCTGCTGGTCTGCCTGCACGAGCGGTTTTGCGAGCAGGCCCTGGCCACTACGGAAGCGGCGCTGGAACCGGCGCGTTGGGACGGTGCCACGATCAATGAAATTCTGGCAACGGCCTTGCCATTCGTCGTACACGTTTATCGTCAGAAGCGCGGACTGATCCGAGCCTTCTTCGTGCGCGGTTGCACCGATCATGCGTTCGCCGAGCGCGCGGGACGCGTCGGCCAGGCGATTTCCGAGCGACTCATCGAGCTGCTAATTGCGCGCCGCGACGAGATCAAGCATCCGGATCCGGTGCTGGCGGTCGACTTTGCGTTGCGCACCACGTTTGACGTGCTGGATCAGGCTTCGCTGTTCCATGACGTGCGGCGCACGAAGGTCCAATTGACTGACGAACAATTCGGCGAAGAGCTGACTCGAATGTTTTTGAGCTACTTGGGGATCGATCCTGCCGCGAGGTGGGCGGGTCTTGAAACCGAGTGACGGCGAAATAGGTAAGTATGTCTGTTGGAAGGATGCCAGTCGCTAGAATTCGCGTTGGCCCTGGTGCCTCGGCGGCGTATCCGAGTCGGCAGGTGCAAAGACCAAATGGGAAGCCCAGATCAATGCCGTTCAATACGATGAGAAGAATAAGTTCCTTGAATCGTGCGATTGGGATGCTACTCGCTTTGTCAACAACGGTTGGATTTGCCTCGGAGCCTCTGACGTACTACGGATTCAACGAGGAATCCCACTCAGCGGCTGCTCATGAGGGAATGCAAGAGATCTTCTCCGGCCGATGCTTTCATGCCGGCGTTCCAGTAGCCACCGTGCGTATGATGGTCCGTGCCCTGACCGCATCACAGAAAGACCTTGGCTACGATCCGGACTCTCCGGAAGGGAGGTTCTACGCCTCT
>CAZUPX010000894.1:0-2171 GCA_964622155.1 uncultured Planctomycetaceae bacterium
CCGCATACTGGGCAACTTTCTGTCGAAGATTTGCGGTTGCCGCGGAACGTGGGAGTTGGACGACTTTGCCGAGCAGGCCGTCGAGGCGATTCGCCAGCGCGTCGGCAGCGATCGCGTGATTTGCGGGCTCTCGGGCGGAGTCGACTCGTCAGTCACCGCGGCGTTGATCTACAAGGCCATCGGCTCGCAGCTTTCGTGCATCCTGATCGACAACGGACTGCTGCGAAAAGGCGAGGAAGCCTCGGTGATCGAGGAGTTTTCAAAGCACTTCCGCACCGACCTGCACGTGGTCAAGGCTGAAGATAGATTCCTGAAGGCGCTTGCGGGTGTGACCGACCCGCAGGAAAAACGGAGGCGGATTGGCCACGCGTTTATCGATTGCTTCAGTGACGAAGCGGCCAAGATCAAAGGCGCCCGCTTTCTGGCACAAGGAACTCTTTACCCCGACGTGATCGAGAGCGGCGCCGCCGCCGATGGCCCGGCCGCCACCATCAAGCTGCACCACAACGTGGGCGGGCTGCCGGCCGATTTGAGCTTCGAGCTGATCGAGCCCTTGCGCGACTTGTTCAAGGACGAAGTCCGGTCGCTGGGTTTGCAATTGGGCCTGCCAGAAGAAATCGTGTGGCGTCATCCGTTTCCCGGGCCTGGGCTGGCCGTGCGCTGCCTGGGCGTAGTGACCAAGGTGCGACTCGACACGCTGCGCGACGCCGACGCCATCGTCGTCCACGAGATCAAGACTGCGGGACTGTATCGGTCGACTTCGCAAGCCTTCGCTGTGCTGCTGCCGGTGCAGAGCGTCGGGGTGATGGGAGACGCGCGGACCTATCAAGACACGGTCGCCGTGAGGGCCGTGACCACCGAGGACTTCATGACGGCCGACTGGACCCATCTGCCGTATGACGTGCTGGCCCGCATCTCGACGCGAATCATCAACGAGGTGCGAGGCGTCAATCGCGTCGTCTACGACATCAGCTCGAAGCCCCCCGCGACGATCGAGTGGGAGTGATCGAATGGGGCTGGGGGCTAGGGACTAGAGAATCGCAATTCAGCGTCCCTGTTGTTCCCCGGTCCCCAGCCCCTAGCCCCCAGTCCCTACACGTCATCCCGCTCTGGCGGGCCGCGCTGTAACAAACGTCGCGGAACCGCGCCTAGTGATTGTGCAGCGGTGTTTTTCTCCGCTGTCATCGATTGCCCCGCTTCGACGGTGTGAGTCCACGGCCATTCCTCGCCGCGCGCACCATACGGGGCGAAGACCTTGTTTAGCGCCAACGCAGGGAGTCCAGCCATGTTCACGAATCTCTGGTCTCAATGGTTAAGCACTCGCAGCGGCACTTCGCCTCACGGCCGGCGAAATCGGCGCCGCGACCTGGGGCGCCGCCTGCGGGGACTTGAATCGCTCGAAGAGCGCACGCTCATGACCACTACGCTGTACATCGATTACGGCGACCGCTTTCCGGATGGTGGACTGCTGCAGACGACGGTGGGCGCGCTGGACAGCACGATTTTTGACCCCAATCCAGCCATCACGGGCGACGAAAGCCCCGACGTGGACGGTCCTTGGCTAAACGACGCCAACGGTGTGGACTACGCGGACGAGACGACCCTCGTCGTTCGTTCCCTCAACAACGAGTATGGAGCCAGTGCCCCGGCCATGCGCCAGACGATGGACGCATTGGTACGGCGCTTCTTTGAACCACTCGACGTCACGGTGGTTGATCTCACCGCGGACGTGCAATGGGTCAACGGCCATCCTGTGCAGGCCGCCGCCAACCTGATGGACATTTCCCGCACGCTGGGGGCCAACGAAACAGACTTCGAAAACAACGATGCCTACATCATAGTCGGTACGTTTATCATCGGACCCGACCTGGATCCGAGCGATGGCATCCAATCGGGCGGCAACCCGCAAGACTTCCCGAGCCCCGGAGGTTATGGCGGCAAGGCGAGCGGCACGGACCAGTGGAACGAAAGCGGTGCCGAGGGCTGGTTCAATGACCATGACGGCACGGCGATTGTGTGCCTAATGGGTGACGGCACGGACGCTACCACCCGACTACTGTACCAGGCAAACGGGATCGCCCATGAAGCCGGACACCTGCTCGGACTGCGACACACCTTCGGCAACAACCCAGCCACGCCTCCCGCGGCCTCCGGCATCGACGCGGGAGTGC
>CAZUPX010000895.1:0-2078 GCA_964622155.1 uncultured Planctomycetaceae bacterium
GTTTCGCCGTTAATGGTGACTCCGCTTGCCACCGTGAGCGTCCAATCAGCCGGAATGCAGACCCCGTAGGCTGTGAGTACATCAACTACACGGTTGATGGCGAGATCGGGATCCCATATGACCGCTTCCTGGCCAACAGCAGACGTCCCGAAGCCGACGATGAGCGCGCCGTCAACAGAAACGCTGTAGGCTGTGCCGTGTACGTTACCGCCCGACAAATCATCGAGCCCGACCATGCCGGTGAACTGCGTCCAGCGAACACCTTGCTGACCATCTGCAGATGTACCGTATCCAACCTGTATCGCGCCATCTCCGGAAAGGCCCAATGTGTACGCAGCCGCTGCACCACCAGCCAGATCGCCTAGATTGATGAGACCTGACGATGCTGTCCATCTTATCATGTCCTGGTTCCCAGACCCAAACAAGGCCCCACCCATCACAGAGCCACTGGCCGACACTCGAGTAAATGAATTCGAAGCCGCAGTTGGACCAACTGCGGTCCAACCAGTACCAGCGGTCCAATAGGCTGCGAGATACGTGCCCGAGCCATCGATGCTTGCCCCTGCGATCACCGATCCATCGCCGCTCATGCCGATCCCGGCACTAAAGAAGCAACCTCCGGGTAGATCACCAAGTAGCTCCATACCGGCTGCTTGCGTCCAGCGATACGCCTCTAAGAGGTCCAGGCAGTTCCCATTTCCGGAAATTGTCGAGCCGGTCACGAACGAGCCATCAGCAGAGACATATCGAGTCTGGCTGAAGAACGATCCGCCCGGACCATCGCCGACTCCTATCATTCCTTCGACCGCGGTCCATCGGTATCCCTCCGCCCCACCGGTCGAATTGCTGTCACCGACGACAGTCGTGCCGTCTGTCGAAAGAGCTTGGGCGGTGCTTGTTGTCGTCCCGCCCAGCAGGTCGCCCAGACCCTGGAAGCAAGGCGCTGTGGTGCAGGGCGGGCCGGCGAAGGTGCTGTGGATTGCTCCCGTCAGTGACGCGACGCCGACGGTGAGCATGATCGCGAGGCGCTCGACACGCCGCGAGGCCGCCTCCGGCCACGGCGACAGCCACACCAGGCCCTGCAGCCCCTTCAGCCAGCGAGGATAACGTGTGATTCGATTCCAGCGATCCATATTGTGTACCTCCAAAATTTGGGCCAGTTCGGAAAGACTGATCCTCTGGAGGTTAGGAGAGACAAGTCGGACAGAATCCGCCGGAATTTCTTCGCGTGCATCCATGAATTCTTGTGGGGTGCCACTGGCAGCTTGCCTGCCACTGCCCAACGACTCTGGAAATACCACTGGCGGACGAGCCGCCAGTGGCACCCCAGCGTCCCCTGTAGCACGGCCTTCCAGGCCGTGATTCGGCCGCTGGGCCGATCCGCCTCGGGCGGATCGCACCAGCGTGTGGTTGCAAGCGACGTAGGTTCGCAGCCGAGCCACTAGCGAATCCGACGGCCCGTCCAGCGTTTGCAGCATGGCGCTGAACCGCGCAGGTGCGTCCAGCCCTTCCCACCAGCGGTCCATGGCCGCGACGAACTGCATTCGCGGGCGCGGGGCGACAGGCATGGAGGTGGCAATCACCTCGAAAACGCCGACTGCCTCCCAAGTCCGGTCGCGGGCCAGCAAAAACTGGCCGTATTCGAAGCCGGCGATGGAATTTCCGAGCTCGCCCCACCGGCGATAGATCGCCTCCGCTTTGGCGTCCTCACCCCGCAGCGCGTGCAGCAACGCGAGAACCCGCTGGTCGGCGCGGTGTCTGTCCTGCCGAGACATCTGCTCCGCGATCTGAAGGATCTGCTCGCCTCGATCCACATCACCGCAGCGCAGGGCGGCTTCGGCGAAGTAGACGTGAATGAATCCTGCGTCGGGGAAAGCCTCGGCTGCCCGCTGGAGGCGCGGATAAGCCCTGGCCGGCTCGCCGCGTACGCCGTACAGGATGCCCAGCGCCGCTTCCACCAGCGGGTCCGAAGCCGTCGGCGGACGCGCCGACTCGTACTCCAGCCAGGCATCCAGCGCCGTGTCTGTGTCTCCTACGAGAAAGGCGTAAAGCCCCGCGGCACGGCCTTCCTGCCCGTG
>CAZUPX010000896.1:0-3089 GCA_964622155.1 uncultured Planctomycetaceae bacterium
CACCAGGATTTACAGGCCACGTTCTCGTTGCCCGGTCTGGCCACCGATCCTGAAGACGATCCCACCTACTTCCGCGTCACCAGCACCCAGCACGGCACCGCATCGCTGACTTCCAATGGCCATTCGGTGATCTTCGTGCCCGCCGCGGGATACACGGGCTCTGCCGGCTTCGAGTTCGTAGCCGATGACGGTTTCGGCATGTCTTCAGTAGGTTCGGTGTCCATCAACGTCAGCAGCGCCGCGCTGATTAGCCTCGACTTCACGGTGCGCGAACCGCATCTCGACGTCGGTGGCACACTGCAATTGGCGATGATCGGTGATTTTGCCGATCAAAGCGGGGTCGCGCTGCCGCCATCATATGTGACATACGAGTCGCTTGATCCGGGGCTGGTTTTCGTAGTTGCCACCGGTCAGGTGCTTGCGGTTGCCAACGGTACGACGGTCATTCTGGCCGCAAGCCATGGGATTGAGGCCGCAACCGCGGCCACCGTTGGATTCCCCACCGATCGGACACAACAATTCCTCGACGTGGTCGGGCTCAACGTTTACCCGCAAGGTATTTCATTGGCTGCCCACAATGGCACCCGCCAGCTCAAAGTAGATTTGAGCGGACAGATTGACTTAGCGGCAGCAGCTACGGACACGCGTTACTTCACGAGCAACCCCGATGTGGTTGCGGTGAGCCCCGATGGCCTGATCACGGCAGGCAATGCGGGTACCGCAACTATTACGGTGATCAACGGTCCCGCCGAAGCGTTGATTCCCGTCAATGTGAAAACCCCAACACTCGTCTCCTCGACCATAGGAAGCGCAGGCGGCGTCGTGCAAGCTCTCGATGGTTCGACCCTGGCCGTACCTCCAGGCGAGTTCTCGGCAGATACTACAGTGAGTATCGCGCACGTCGACTGGGCGAACTTGCCAATGACAGTGCCAAGTTGGCTCAATTACGCCGGCGCGGTGCAGCTCGCTCTGGGTGACGCAGAACTATCCCAAACGGTTCAGTTGACGATTCCGGAGTCCGAGGCTTTAGCGTCTGGAACGCAGGTTTATATTTTTTATGCCAGCAGTCTGCCCGATGAAACGGGGACGGATCAGCCAATCTGGGAGCTGGTTGACGTCGGGCTGGCTGGCCTCGATGGCTTCATCCACACGACCTCGCCGCCCTACCCCGGCGTCAAGAAGTCGGGCATCTACATGCTCGGAGTTTTCCCTGGGCCAGTCGGCGACATTAGGATAACACCGCCGGTGCCTTTGGGCGGCTCGACGCTGCAGTTCGGTGTTGCGTTGAAATTCGTCAATCTCGGTTTCATGATAAAAGTTTTGCCGGAGCCATTCATCAGTTTTTTGCCGACGGGCCCGCACCCGGTCGAAGTCGTGGAGATTCCTCGAGTCGGGCTACCTTACATCACAGAGACCGGCGTAGAGATTAAACAGGACCTGGTGTATCAGTTGACGGTGCGGATCACGAGCCTCCCGGAAGACGATTCTGCACCCTTCATTGCGGCAGCCACACTCGACTTCAGTAGTGGTAAACCGGAACTGCTTCTCAAGGGGAACCGCCTGGGTACTACCAACGATAAGTTCATCGTCGCTTTCCAACTCGGTGACCACACGCCGGCACTCGAGGATGCACACCCCAGCAAGAGCAATGGCCATCAAGTCACGGAACTACGAGTGCCCATACCACAGACCTTACCTGTTGGGCTCGCGTCGATCACACTCACCAGAAAAGTGATGGACCGCAAGGGAACGAAAGAGCTAACCGAGCTAACAAGCAACAAGTTTTTCGTGCAAGCATCAGGCGGTTATGGCTTTGCCGTCATGCCCGGCACGGGACAACTCGCGGTCTTTGATACACGTGCTCAAATAATGAATCCGGCGTCAGGACAACTTGGCCCCAACGCGGATTTAAATGGGCTAGTCGCAAAAATCCCCATTGGGAGCGGTGCCTTTCCTCAGTACGTGGCCGTTACTGGCGATCATACACGCGCTTACGTGACGACTTGGCTCAACGAAGTCGGGGCAATTGTAGACGTTGACACGATGGCTTTTCAGGCCATCAACACGATCGCGCTGCCGCCGAATGCCCATCCCTTTCAAATCGTCGTTGACCAGTCGGACAAATACGCCTACGTCTCCGACAACCTGATCGGCGCGATCTACGTCATAGACATTAACCCACAATCCCCCACGTTCGATCATTTAGTTAAGACGATCACAGTCGACTCTGCTCCGTTTGGATTGGCCGGATTAGACATCAACGCTGACGGAAGCCGTTTGTTCGTTGCCGCCCCCAACGAAAACAAGAGTCAAGCTGCTAGCATCAAAGCCTTCAATCCTTCCCCGGGTTTTATTCTCGTTGTCGACACGAACCCCAAGTCCTGGCAGCAAGTCGACAAGATACAGGCCACCCGTTATCCGTATGGCGTGCGGGCCACGGCCAATCCGGCGATTGTCACCTTCACTAATTACAAGTCCGATCTCAGCGGGTATGGCGTCATTAGTGGTACGAAGGACGGTAAGCGCACCGTCAGCTACGCTCCGCTCGAGCTCGGTTACACAGAAACCCATCCCAACAACGATTCGTCTTTCGACGTCAACAATGCGCGAGCGATTGCAATTCCGACTACCGGCAGCGCCGCGGGAAAATATGCATTCGTGACCGGCTACAACATTCCGGATGTGCATTCAGCAAGTCACAACTGGTTCATTGAATCCCCGCCCGGCTCTTATGCGGCCGGCAGCAACATCGGCATAATTGCCAATCCGCTTGGTCCCAAGCCCTCGCTCGTGGCGGCTACGCAGCCGATTCCTGGCGGGCTGCCGATGGATGTGGCGATATCACCGGACGGCAAGTATCTGTATGTCACTTACGCGGGAGTGTCTCTGCAGAATGGCGGCCTTCCCGGTGCGATCCTGGTCTATGACATCGATCAGATCGTTTCGACACTCGAGGACACGGACGCCCGCAATTTGACTGCAGCCGTATTTTCCCATATCCCCATCAACGTTTTCAATCCGGCTATTGATGTGAAGGTTCCGCAGGATAATGGAACGAGCGCTATCGGCCTAGGGATCGGCGGCATCCC
>CAZUPX010000897.1:0-1865 GCA_964622155.1 uncultured Planctomycetaceae bacterium
GCGATCGACTTTTGCGAGTACTATGCGGCCGGGGCGATTGCGATGCAAGGAGCGCACGGAGTCGACGTTCCGGGCGAAGAAAACCGCTTCGAGTACATCCCCCGTGGCGTGTCGGCCGTGATCGCGCCCTGGAACTTTCCGCTGGCCATTCTGACCGGCATGACCGCCGCGGCGCTCGTGACCGGCAACACAGTGGTCATGAAGCCGGCCGAGCAGGCGAGCGTGGTGGCGGCCAAACTGATGGAAATCTTCCGCTCGGTCGACCTTCCCACGGGTGTGCTTCATTATCTCCCGGGTCCAGGCCAGACGGTGGGCAGCGCTCTGGTCGAGCATCCGGACGTGGCTCTGATCGCCTTCACCGGGTCGCGGCTCGTAGGGCTGGGCATCAACGCCCGAGCCGCCGAAATCTCGGCGACCGGTGATCTCAAGCGGGTTAAGCACGTCATCGCCGAAATGGGGGGCAAGAACGCGATCATCGTCGACGCCGACGCTGACCTGGATGAAGCGGTGCTGGCGGTCGTCAAAAGCGCTTTTGGCTATCAGGGTCAGAAGTGTTCGGCCTGCTCTAGGGCGATCGTCCTGGAGGCAGTGTATGACACGTTTCTGGAGCGGTTGGTCGAGGCCACGCGGAGCCTGAAGATCGGCCCGGCAGAGGATCCCGCCACCAGCGTGTCGGCTGTGATCGACGCGGAAAGCTACCAGCGCGTCTGGAAGTACATCGACATCGGCCGCCAGACTGGCTGCGAAGTGCTGGCGATGGGTGTGGGTCCGCTGGCCGATGAGGGGTTTTACGTCGGCCCCCATATCTTCGCCGACTTGCCGAGCGACGGCCAAGTCGCGCAAGAGGAGATTTTCGGCCCGGTCCTGGCCGTCCTTCGCGCGGCCGACCTGGACGAGGCGCTGGCGATTGCCAACTCGACCGACTACGCGCTGACCGGCGGTATCTTTTCGCGTAGTCCCGAGCATCTGGAGCGCGCCCGGCGGGAGATGATGGTGGGGAACCTGTACTTGAACCGTGGAATCACGGGCGCTCTGGTTGGCCGTCAGCCGTTTGGCGGTTTCAAGCTGTCTGGCATCGGCACCCAAGCAGGGGGGCCGCATTACCTCCTGCAATTCGTGATCCCGCGCACCGTGACCGAAAATACGATGCGCCGTGGCTTCGCACCGGCGCCACAGGCCGAAGCGGAAAGCGACGTTGAGTCATAAAGTAAGCCCGTCTTACCACCGTGTATCCTGGCACGTGCGGGTGTTCATGCGGGGCGAGCGCCGCGCAATGCCTGGCATCGCGATTGAGCACGACTCCTGATTTCAAGGTATAGTGACTGTGTGGCTCGCGTTGGCATCTAACTTGCTGACCGGGTTACGGAACACATCTAGGCAACAGTCGGCGAAACCGACCGGACACTCCGGGAGGTGTCGTACGATGCGCAACACACTTCAAGTCCTTCTCATCTCTGCGACAATCGCTTGGCTAATCGGTTCGCAAGGCGTTCTGGGTCAATCTCCCAACTTGCCGAACGCGAACCCTGACCCCACGACCGTCGCGCCGGCCGAGCCGCGACTTACCTTCATGGATCGGCGGATGGCCAGTTGCCTGGCTATTGATACGCAGACTGGCATCGAGTTGGCCCAGTGGGCGGCCGAGCATGCCCGCGACGAAAAGGTGAGGCAGCACGCCCAGCGGATGACGACCGAGGGGGCGGCCTTTCTGAAGCTCTTGGACGAGCGTACCGACGGTCGCGCGACCAGAGAGTTGCGAAATTTCGCGGACGAGCGGGATGCGGTCCCGGCTTCGGGCGGCGCCTCGCAGGAAGTAGCGCAAAAGGTCGAAGCACCGACCAAGGTGCAAACTCGGTTGAACGTCC
>CAZUPX010000898.1:0-1595 GCA_964622155.1 uncultured Planctomycetaceae bacterium
GGAGTGGAACGCAAACGATTTTTGGATACACTGTGTCGGCATCGGGCCGTCTCCTCCCTGTGCATAGGTTTGTTCTCGACAAACAACTTATGCCACGGAGGACGGCCTTTTTCAATCCGCATGGTGAGAAATACGGGCTAGTTGCTCTGGTCGTGTATGCGATTGCAGTTGCCACGACGTTAGTTGTTCTCAAACGGCAGTTCGTCTACAAGCGTCCGGTCAGGCCGGCGGAATGGCTCGCAATTCTACTGGCCATGATCCCGTTGACCTGGCGGGCGCCGAATCTCGATGACATCGTGGTGCACGTCTTCGGCACACATGCTGATTTGACGGTAAGTCGATGGCTTGTGGGTGGGGCCGCGTCACTGGTTGTCTTTGCGAGCCTTGTCGCCTTGCGATCCTTACGCGCTTGGTTACCGCACTGGGCACAAACTGTCCTGTTAGCGCCAGTCGCGGTGCTATGGTTCTGGTTGCCGGTCGTCGTCTTCGCTCTACAATTACCCAGCGCGATCTTTCCGTCGAACCCATTCCAATCGGAGTGGTTGCTCTGGCTGTATGAGGAAACCCGCAACTTCGTGGGCGGCCTGGCCATGTGGTTGCCGTTCGGCGTGCCGGCGGTGGCGGCACTCGTCGAGCGGCGACGCGGAATACGGCGGTGGGTGTGGACCGAATGGTTTGCGACCGGCGCGGCGCTGCTGCTTGGGCTGGTCCTTCTGACAATCGTATACTGGCCGGCGTCAGGCGGAGCGTCGGTCGTCGACATCGTCCTTCGGATTGTAGTACCCATCTGGATTGGGGCGGTGGCAACGCTCAGTTGGATGATCGTCTGGACTTGGGGACGATTCGCAAACCCACGTCCTTAGCGTAGCGTGGGGTATGTTTAGTTTGTACGACCGCGCTTTCATCCTCTCGACTTCGCGAAATCGAGCTGATTCACGGTATGCAGTCCGACCAGTTTGAGCTTCACGCTGATATCGAACAGCGTCACTGGTGGTTTGTCGCTCGGCGGCAGATCTTGACGTCGGTGATCAACGCCGTTTTGCCCCCGTCGCCGGCCACGACGATCATCGACGTGGGCTGCGGCACCGGTGCCAACCTTGGGGGCCTGGCCGCCGAATACGATTGCGTCGGAATCGACACCTCGAGCCAGGCGATTCGACTGGCCGAGCGTCGTTTTCCGCAGGTCCGATTTCTTCACGGACAGGCGCCGCGCGACCTGCTGCCGTTCATGGAACGGGCGCGGCTCGTACTTTTGACCGACGTGTTGGAGCACGTGTCCGACGATTTTCACCTGTTGTCCGATTTGTTGGCGGCGGCCAGGCCCGGGACGTTTTTTCTGTTGACCGTTCCGGCCGATTTGTCGCTGTGGAGCCGGCACGATGAGACGTTCGGCCACTACCGGCGGTACGACCGTCAACGGTTCGAGCAGATTTGGCGCGGCCTGCCGGTCGACCAGCGGTTCGTCTCCTACTACAATTCGCGGCTTTACCCTATCGTCAAAACGGTTCGCTTGTGGAATCGTTGGCGAGGCCGCTCGTCGGGCCTGGTGGGCACCGATTTCAAACTGCCTTCATCGCTCGTCAACGACGTGCTCA
>CAZUPX010000899.1:0-4153 GCA_964622155.1 uncultured Planctomycetaceae bacterium
GCCAGCCGGATGTGCCCGTGGCAGAACAGCTCCAATCCGCCGGCGTAGGTGTAGCCTTGCGATACAGTAATCACGGGTTTGGCCTGCACGATGCGCGATCCTCCCATCGGCCCGGTGCCGTGATGTGACGTCGAGGCGTGCTCGTCGCCGGCGGCTGGAATTCGGGCCAGGCTCTCCAGCGCGGTCAGGTCAGCGCCGGAACAGAACGACTGTTCGCCGGCGCCGTGCAACACGGCCACGCTCAGCGAGTCATCGTCGCGAAACAGCCGCCACGCCTCCAACAGCAATCGTGCCGCCGCGCCATGGACGGCGTTGTGCACCTCGGGGCGGTTGATCGTGATTTCCAGGATCCGCCCACCTTCAACCGGGTGCGCGTTGACCAGGACTGGCTCGGAATCGACGGCTTTAGCGTGCATACTAATTCTCCCAAAACTAACCCGACGCGTAAGCGAGGGATTCCTCATGCGTGTCCAATCGACGCACGAGCGTCACTCAACCGACGCAGAATCCCTCGCTTACGCGTCGGGTTAGTATAAGGCACTCCATCGTGGACGACGACTCACATTGCTAACCCTTCGGGCACGAGCGCAACGGCTCGACACCAGGCAGCACTGGCACGATGGATCTTCACCGGCAGGCACGAGACATAAAACCCGTGTGGCCGCGGGAGCAGGTCGAGGTTCGCCAACTTTTCGATCTGGCAATACTCGCGCGTGATACCGGCAAAGTGCGCCGGCCAGATGTAGCGGCCGTCGCCGGTCCGTTTGTAATCGGCCAACATATCGGCGAACGGGCGGTCGAGCGTGTACGCGTCAATGCCGATCACTTTCACGCCCCGCTCGACCAGCCACAAGGTCCCTTCGCGCCCCAGCCCGGGCTGAGCGAAATACTCCGCCGTGCCCAACCGCTTGTCGGCGCCCGTTTGTAGCAGCACGATGTCACGCTCCTGTAGCTGGTGCTCAATTCGATCCAGTGCCACCTGCAGGTCGTCGATGGTGATGAACTGGCCGGGCGCCAAGTGCCGCATGTCGAGCACAACGCCCGGCGCCAGGCACCACTCCAGGGGTACTTCGTCGATCGTGCGCGCTGGGCGCCCTTCCGACGTGGGCGCGTAGTGGTACGGTGCGTCGACGTGGGTGCCGGTATGCGTGATGGCTTGAATCTGTTCGACGGCCCAGCCAAGCCCGCCGGAGTAGACCAGATCCTCGGGCCGAACGCCCAGGAAGTGCACGATCTGGTCGCGGCCCTCACCCTCGTGCGTAACATAGTGGATGTCGGCGGGCATTGGCTCGCTAGCAGCCTGGTGCTCCAGCGGAACGCTCAGGTCGATGATTCGGTGCGTGCCAAGCATGCGTCGACGTTCAGCGAAAGAAATGGGGGCCGTCCAGGCGCCACGCCAGGGTCGGGGAACCGGCATACGATTGTAGTATGGCCGATATCACTGGGCCATCCGCCCACCGGTGCGCTTGCGAGATCGCGTTGTCCCGGCTACTTTGTGACGTAGCTTTGTCAGTTCGGCGCCGCGTTTCCGCGGTTCAAGAGGAGGATTAGCATGTCTCGATTTGTTTGCCGTCGCTTCCATATCCCGATGTTGGCGATCTTCGTCACGCTGGTTGGACAGTCGACTCGCGCATTGGCTGCCGATGCCGCTTCGTCCGAGATCGATCCAGTGGCCATGGCGGGCAGCGTCACGATCCATCGCGACAGCTACGGTCGCCCGCACATCGACGGCAAGAATGATGAGGCGGTGCTGTTTGGCTTCGGCTATTGCCAGGCTGAAGACTATTTTTGGCAGTTGGAAGAGTGTTACATGCTGGGCCTGGGCCGGATGTGCGAACTGTACGGCAAGCAGTTTCTGGCCAAAGACATGCGCACGCGAGCTTTTGAAATTCCGCAGCGTTCGAAAGAGGACTATGCGAAGATCGAGTCGCAGCCGCGCCGCGCGGGCGCCGCGTTTGCCGCGGGAATCAACTACTACCTCGATACACATCCCAAAACGAAGCCGCGCGTTCTGACGCGGATCGAGCCGTGGTATCTGTTGGCGTTCGGCCGCGCCGCCACGATGGAGCTGGTGGCCGGGCACATGCACGTCTCGACCGGCGAGATTCCCAACAACTTCGAGGAGAAAACACCCGAAGAAAAGCTCCGCGAAGAAGTGAAAGCCGCTACCGGCAGCAACGCCTGGGCGATCGCCGGCAGCAAGACGCGCTCGGGCAAGGCGATGCTCTTGATCAACCCGCATCAACCTTACTACGGCTTCGGGCAATTCTACGAGGCACATCTGCGCAGCGGCGAAGGCTGGAACTTCACCGGCGCGTCGTTTTTTGGCACACCTCTGCCCGTGATCGGACACAACGAGTACTGCGGCTGGGGCATGACCACCAACGAGCCGAACGTGGGGAGCTCGTGGCGCGAAACGTTCGACGACCCCAACGAGCCGCTCAACTATCGCTATGGCACCGGATATCGCAAAGCCACCGAGTGGAAAGACACCGTCAAGGTCAAGCGCGGCGGCACCGTCGATTCGGTCGAGTGCACGTTTCGCAAGACGCATCACGGCCCGATCGTCAAAAAGCTCAACGACAAGGAATTCGTCTCGGCTCAAATTGCCAAGCTGTACGAGGCCATGCTATCGCGGCAGAGCATGCGCATGATGCGAGCGAAGAACATCGGCGAATTCCGCGAGGCGATGGCCATGCTCGAGCTGCCGCTGTTCAACACCGTGTACGCTGACGTGCACGGCAACATCTACTACGCCTATAACGGCATCATCCCCAAGCGCGATCCGGCGTTTGACTGGACCAAGCCGGTCGACGGCAGCGATCCACGCACCGAATGGAAGGGCATTCATCCCTTTAGTGATTTGCCGCAGGTGCTCAACCCGGCCTCGGGCTATGTGCAAAACTGCAACTCGACGCCGTTCACGACCACCGACGACTCCGGACCGGCGATCGGTGACTTTCCCGAATACATGATCGAGGACCGGTACGACGATAAGCGTCGCGCCAAGATGTCGCGGATATTGTTGCGCCAGGCGCGAGACGTCACGTTCGAGCGCTGGCAGGAGCTGGGTTTCGACACGACGGTCTACTGGGCGCTGTCGGAGCTGCCGAGATATCGTGGCCAGTGGGCTCAATTGCGCGACACGGATCCCAAGCTGGCGGCCCAGGTCGAGGAGTATCTCGATCACTTATTGAACTGGGACTGCAAGGGCTCGGTCGGTTCGACGCAAGCCACGTTGTGCGTGGCCTGGTACGAGGAGCTGTACGGGTTCGGATATCCGGCCGAAACGCTCAAGAAGGAGTTCGTGGGCAACGTCTCGCGGCAGTTCAAGGCCTTGGCGACCGCCGCGAAAAAGCTGGAGAGCAATTTCGGAAAGTGGAAGGTACCCTACGGCGAAGTGAATCGCCTGCAACGTCACGCCAACGTGTCCGACTTTTACCGCATTCCCTTCAGCGACTCGCTGCCCAGCCTGCCCAGCGCCGGCATGCCGGGCCCGCCGGGCGTGGTGTTCACCATGTACTACACGCCGACGACGTACCTGCCTCCGCTAAAGCTCATGAAGAACCATTACGCTGTCGTGGGCACCAGCTATTTGTCGATTGTCGAATTCGGCGACCGCGTGCGAAGCAAATCGCTGCTGCAATACGGCTCCAGCGGCGACCCCAAGAGCCCCCACTTCTTCGACCAGGCCGCGCTGCTCTCGAAAAAGCAACTGAAGGACAATCCCATTTACTGGGACGAGGCCGTGTCGGGCGCCGAGCGCGTGTATCACCCCGGTGAACAGACCGCGCCAAGCCAGCCGGTTGGTAAGTGACATCGCCGCAAACGCCTGTCGCCGCGGAGTGACCGCGCTATGCGCCGACTCGGACTGCAATCGAGCGTTCGGTTCCGAAGACGTCCAAAAAAGCACACAAACGACTGCTCGCACCTTTTGTAACTCCTCATTCGTCGCCCAACTGTCTCTCCGCTTTCCTCAGTTCTCGCGTCGCACAAATCGCGCGCTCAATGTACCTGATGCACCGCTTGTACTGAGAGTCGTCTAAGCAATTCTTCAATGACGGCATCCTATTTAGTATGACCGTTGCCACGTCTACTGCATCGACTGTGTGTCCTGATGACCGGCGTTGATTTTCTGTACCAGGGGTTATGA
>CAZUPX010000900.1:0-5409 GCA_964622155.1 uncultured Planctomycetaceae bacterium
GATGCCGGTGACGCTCACCGGGTCAAGGCCCGGCGTGTCCATGACGACAAATCCCTTGGCGGTGACCGGCTCGGCGTATTGATAGACCTCGTTCATGGCCGTGCTGCCGGCCTTGGCCACCGCACCCAACGATTTTTCGTAGATGGTGGTGAGCCCGCCTTCCTTGTTGCCGGGCGAGGGATTGTTGTCGGGCGTGCAGCCGAACAGGCCGGTGTACCACTCCCACCACTTGATCCGCTCGATCAGCTTGTCGGCGATCTCAGGCGTGCGAGCGCGGCGCGTGAGCAGTTGCTCGGCGCCGTAGATTTCAGTGGTCTCGCCCAGAATCACCGTGCCGCCGGCCGCCACGAGCATGTCGCTGGCCGCGCCTAGCGCCGGGTTGGCCGTAATGCCCGAGTTGCCATCCGATCCGCCGCAGTTGGTGCCCAAGATCAACTCCGACAGCTCGATCGGCACGCGGTGCGCGTCGTTGACTTGCGGCAGCATGTCTGCGACCAGCTTGACGGCCGCTTCGATCGTTTTGGTCGTGCCACCGGCGTCTTGCATGCTGAGCACGGGCGGCCGCCGCGCCGCGCCTTTCTTGCTGCCGCCGATTTGGACCAGTTTTTGATCGTCCAGCAAGTAGCCGAGCGATGCCGTCTCGCATCCCAGGCCGATTAGCACGTAGCCGCCGATATTTGGGTGCCGCGCGATTCCACCCAGCACTCGGTTGAGCGTGGCGTGGCCCAAACCGCCGAACTGTATTCCGCATCCGCCGCCGTGCGTGAACGCAACGACGCCGTCGACATTGGGATAATTTTTCAGTGCGTCGCCGCCAAATCGCGCGGCAACGTACTTGCTGACCGAAGCCGAGCAGTTGACCGTCGAGATGACGGCAATGTAATTGCGAGTGCCCGGCTTGCGGTCGGGGCGCACATAGCCTTGAAAGGTCCGTCCCACCAGCGGTGCCGGGTCGGGCGGAATCTCACTGGCGGCGGCATAGTCGCGGTGAAACTGGCCCGCGGCCATATTGTGTGTGTGCACCCACGCGCCCGGCGCAATCGGCTCGGTGGCAAACCCGATGGTCTGCCCATACTTCGTGACCGGCTGACCGGCGGCAATCGAGCCCAGCGCGATCTTGTGTCCCAGCTTCACGCGCTCACTCAGCCGCACGCTTCGTCCGCCGGCGGCGATCTCAGTGTCCGCGGGCAGGTCGCGAGCCGCCACGCAAACGTTGTCGTCGGCGTGCAAGAAGACGACATCGATCGGTTTAGCGCTGATCATTGGAGGAATTCGATCGTCCCTGCGTTCACCCGGCCGGAAAGTCGGCCTCGCGGGCCAGGCTGGCCAGAAAGTTTCTGGCTTCCAGGTAGGAGTTCGTATTGAAGTCGCGAATACGCTCTTTCAGCTTGGCGAGCGTGGAATCAACCGCGGTGCGGATCTGGGCGTGCAGCTCGGGGCCGATGGCGCCGTGTTTGTCGGCCCGCTCGGCGAATAACGTTTGCAGTTGGTCGCGTTCGGTCTTGAAATCGTTGGATTGCAAGGCGACTGGCCAGTTAATCTCGCCGTTAACCGGATCGAGTGTGTGGGACGTCAACCGGGCCGGCGCCTGCTGCTGCGCCAACCTGGCCCACTCCTCGGTGGGCAAACGCGGCGAGCGCCGAGAATCGACGTATGCCTGGTTGATTTTGCGCATTTCGAAATAGGCGTTCGTCCAGCTCACGCGGTTTTCGATGTCCCGCTTCCTGGCCTCCTCCAAATTGACGGCCGCCTCGGCGGACAATGCGTTGTATTGGCCAGACGCGCGGATAGCTGACGCCATGCCGGACAAATAGCTGCCGGCCGCGGTGCCACCATAGCCGGGCCACATTCCAAAACCGCCGTAACCCCCACCGCCATAATAAGGCTGCTGATAGTTCGGGCCGGAGTAGGTGCCGCCGGCCACGTAGCCCTGTGAGCCGGGTTGCGTTTGCGCGAGTGCCAGCGACGCGATCAGCGCGGCGCAGGCCGATAAACTCAGCCTCTTCGACAAACTCGGCGTCATGTCACAACCTCCTCAGTGCGAATCAGACTACAGCGCGACGACGTCCATTGTATTCTTGTATACAACTCATTGGCGCGGGGTACAATACATGCCAATTATAGGCGCGATGTTCCTGCAAGTTCCGAGGCCGATTTCATGCACGCACTTAGGAATCGTTGGCGACTTGCTCGGTTTGCACTCTGGTTGCCGGGCGTTGCCCTGGCAATGGTCTTGTCGGTGCCGGCCCTGTGGGCAACGCCGGCCGATTCGGCGGCAAAACTCAAGGAGCAGTTGAAGAGCCCCGACGAGAAAGTTCGCATCGCCGCCATCGATGCCTTGGCACAACTGGGTCCGGCGGCCAAAGAGGCCGTCGCCGAACTGACCGCGCAATTGGACGACAAGTCGCCGCGCGTGCGAGCCCGTGCCGCACGCGCCCTGCGGGCACTCGGACCGGCCGCGCAATCATCGGCCGCGAGATTGGCCGAATTGACGACTGATCCTGACGCTCGCGTGCGCCGTATGGCCGTCGCGGCGTTGCACACGATCGGCCCCGCTGAGGTGGCGGTTCCGGCATTGGCCAAGGAGCTGACCGATGCCGATCCGGCGGTGCGAATCGCGGCGCTCGATGGGCTGGCCGACTTTGGGGAGGCCTCGGCCGGCGCACTAGCGGCCGCGCTCGACAATCCCGAGACACGATATTGGGCCGCTTTGGCGATTGGAGACATTGGACCACCGTGCAGGAGTACGGTCGACGCGTTAACGCGATCGTTGAAGGACGACCGGCCCGACGTGCGCTATGAAGTGTTGATTGCGCTGGCTCGCGTAGGACCCGACGCGGCCAAATCGGTCACTGAAATTCAGACGTCGCTTTCCGACCCCGATCCGTCGGTGCGCACAGCCGCCGCCTTCGCTTTGGGGCACATCGGAACGCCGGCGGCACCGGCCGCTGATGCGCTGCGCAAAGCAGTGGACGATAGCGAAGGTCTTTTGCCGACCGTGGCAGCCTGGGCAATCGCAAGGATCGAGCCGACAAACGAGGCGGCAAACAAGCAAGCGGTCAAGATGTTGACCAAGGCGCTGGAGAACAAAGACCCTCAAGTGCGCGCCGCGGCGCTGCGGGGTCTGGTGGGACTGGTCACTGAACCGGCTAATCTGGTTCCTGTATTGACCGAGATTGTGGGGAAGAAAGAGCAGGACGCCGCTCTTACCGCGGAGGCATTGGGCGCCGCCGCGCACTTGGGCGAGGTGGCGATGCCGGTGCTCGTCGAGGCGCTCAAGCAACCCGAGGGACGGGGCCGCGCCGCCGTGATCCTGGCGCGGTTGGGTTCCAAAGCCGACGCGGCCGTGCCGGCGTTGGGTGCGGCCCTGGTAGACAAAGACCCTGAAGTCCGCCGCGAAGTACTCTTTGCCCTGGCCGCGCTGGGCGAAAAGGCGGCGCCGGCGCAAGCGGCGATTGAAAAATCCCTTGGCGATTCGGACGAGCATGTTCGCGCGATCGCGGCCTACGCGCTGGGTCGCATCGGCGCCAAGGCGCACGGCGCCGTCCCGCAACTGCGGCGGCAGTTGGAATCGCCCGACCCTGTGGTCCGCGTGAGCTGCGCGTGGGCGATTGTTCACATCGACGGCAACGGAAAAGATGCCGGCGCAGTCGCGCGGGAAACGTTGCCTATCTTGATTCAAGGCCTCAAGCAAGAAAACATCGCCGTGCGGCGCGGCTCGGCCGAGGCCCTGGGAGTGCTAGGCAAGGCGGCGCGCAGCGCGATCCCGGCCTTGCAGGCCGCCAGCCGCGATCCCGACGATTCGGTGGCCAAAGCAGCGCTAGCGGCGCTGGAGCGCGTGGGGGGGATCATCATTACCCCGCAATCACGGCCTGTACCCCAAAAACGCCGATAAGCAGAGCTTCGCCAGGAGCCGTGCGAATCCTGCGGCGGCGGAACCCGCATCAAGGTCGAATTGCCAAGGGTCAGCCCGCTCCATCAGCTTCAACGGCCATCAGCACGCGCAACCTCGCCGCCACCACGCAATCGCGGCGAGCGCCAATATGCCGCAGCCGGCCAACGCACTCGTCGCCGGCTCGGGCACTGGAATCATGTCGAAGCTGGCGGCGGGCTGGTTGAAGTCGAGCCCTAAAGGGAATGCCAATTGATTGGTCGTGTCGACCGCAGGTGAAATGCCCGATACCGTGAAGCTGGACACGCCGCCTCCTGGAAACCCCGTGAAGTCGACGCTCTCACCCGTAGCGAACTGGCCGATGACCACGTCACCCACCGAGACAGTGAACGGATTGTCGAAACCCGCCGGGAAATCGAAGGCCCGCGTGAACAGCGCGCCATCGGTCATCTGGTAGAGAAAGCCCGGCGCCAATACAGGATCGTAGTAACGACCACTGGGTAGGCGAGGAAAACGGAAAATGTCGCCAATCGGGCCCGTTGGCAAGAAGGGGGCGTCCACTGAGCCGTCGCGCCACAAAATCTCGCCGGTCAACTGTACGAGCGTGTTGCCGTTGGCGTTCAGGGTATGAAATACGAAGCCGGGATTTATGGCACCGCCCGAATCGACCGGCAAACTGTGCATGAAGTCGGTCACGTCGATGTTCGTAAAACGCCCAAAATGAAACGGCAATCCGATGCTCGGGGTCGTCACAGTGGTGATCGCCGTCGAGTCATTTATCGCCTGCGAGTAAGTTGGCCAAGTAGTCGGAATACCGGGCGCGTCAAGGCCTCGCACGCCCAGTGTGTATGGCGAGCCTCCAGGGTTCAGAAACCCTTGATAAAACGACAAGATCCATTGCGGCGCGGACTGGTCAGCGGCACCCAACTGCAAACCGAGCACGCCAATGTGTTCTCCGAAGCCAGGATCGTACGTGCTTGAGGCGGGCGCCGCGATCGACACGCCGGTTGACGACATGCTGCTGTCCGCCCTCATAGTTCCTTGGAACAATCCGTTGCTTCCGTGCTGCGCCTGCGCACCGCTATGCGCGTAGAGCGACACGGCTATCGCCAGCAACAGGACCAACCTTCCGAAGGAGCGACTGCCTGATTCTCGGCCGTAACGGAATGAAGCTTCGAGTTGGCGTCGCGCGCGCGTTAGCGGATGGGGGAACGCATGAGCACACTCTTCCGATCGCATGAGCATCTCCCTTGACGCGACATTTCCCATATGGACTGAGCCTGGAACCGATCCAGGCTCGGAATGTCGCCCATTCTAACAAGCTGCGCCCTCCCCCGTGTCTAGCGCGCAGTGAATTTTCCTCTGTTTTCCCCCGACGGCCCCGGTTTCTTGGTTCGCGTGGCTGGAATCATGCCCCACAAGGTGCTTTGCGGGCCTGCTCAAGCCTCGGCTTTGGTCTCCCGTAAATGGTTCCTTTGCTGCCGCTCGCAGTAGGGCCAGATCTGCGGCAAGCTCAT
>CAZUPX010000901.1:0-1980 GCA_964622155.1 uncultured Planctomycetaceae bacterium
AGCAGATCACCGGCCAGCCGATTCTGCAAATCAAGGTCGATCAGGACCAGATCGCCCGGTACGGCGTGTCGGCACAGACCGTCCTCGACCTGGTCGAGTCGATCGGCAGCAAGCCGCTGGGCGAAGTGGTTGAGGGCCAGCTTCGCTTTCCGCTTGTGGTGCGCTTGCCCGAACAATTTCGGTCGAGTCCCGAGGCCATCGGCGCCATGCTGATCGCCACGCCCGACGGGCAGCGCATTCCACTGGCGCGGTTGGCCAAGGTCGAGGTCGTCGAAGGGCCGTCGACCATCGTTCGCGAATGGAACCAGCGGCGCATCACCATCACCTCCAACGTTCGCGGGCGGGACCTGGGCAGCTTTGTGGCGGAAGCCCGCCAGAAGATCGCCGAAAGAGTCGCGCTGCCCGCGGGACGCTACCGGATCGAGTACGGTGGACAGTTCGAGAATCTCCAGCGAGCGCGAACACGGCTGTTGATCGTCGTGCCGCTGTCGCTGGTGCTGATCTTCGTGCTGTTGTACTTGACGTATCACAACCTGGTCGACGCGCTGCGAGTGTTCACCGGCATTCCGTTCGCCTGGGTGGGCGGCATCTTCGCGCTGTGGCTGCGCGATATGCCGTTTTCGATCTCGGCCGGAGCCGGATTCATCGCGCTGTCGGGAGTGGCCGTGCTCGACGACATGATCCTGGTGTCGTACATCCGCCAGCTTCGCGGCCGCGGCCTGCCGCTGGACGAGGCCGTAACTCAGGCCGCCGTCACGCGGCTGCGCCCCGTGCTCATGACAACGCTTGTGGCCAGTCTTGGTTTCCTGCCGATGGCATTCAGTCAGGGTATGGGCGCCGAAGTGCAACGCCCGCTGGCGACGGTCGTCATCGGCGGCGTGATCGGCGCGATGGTGATGTCGCTATTGGTGCTGCGCGTGCTGTATGTGATCTTTGCACGACCAATGGCTCAGCATGTAGTGACGCCCGAGCCCCTCCAGTCTCAAAGCCTGCAACCCGAGTTAACCTCGTCAGTCTCTTAACGGCACTTTTTTCGATGGAGAACCGAAATGGTACGGATTTCACGCGTCGCCCTGTGGATCAACGCGACTTTGTTCCTGACTTTGGCCGTTGGATGCGCCCAGCGAGAAGGTGTGTCAGCGCCCGACGCTCAAGCCGCCACATCGGCCCAAACGAGCACGTCTGAGTCGTCCGACCACCGCCACGACGGCTGGTGGTGCGACGAGCATGGCGTGCCCGAGGCGGTGTGCGGGCAGTGCAATGCGAAGCTGGCCGCCGAGTTTCAAAGGAAGGGTGACTGGTGCCGCGAGCACGACCGCCCCGACTCGCAATGTTTCGCCTGCCACCCCGAGCTGGAAGCCCGCTTCGCCGCCCAATACGAAGCCAAGCTCGGCAAGAAACCGCCGAAGCCCGAGGGGTGAAATCGCGTAGCTCGTTCGGATCTGTCCAACAATTACACCCCAGTGGGCTCGAACCACTAACCTTCGGTTCCGTAGACCGATGCTCTATCCAATTGAGCTAGGGGTGCTCACGAGAGTCAGTATCCCGGTTTCACCGCGATTCTTCAAGGGGAGGTGCCGAGCGGTGGTGGCGCTCGCCGCACGTCGGTTGGAGGCCATCGAGTCAAGGCCAAATACTCGGCCACCGAGAGCACTGACGACACCGAGAAGCAATTTGATCTTCTGCTTTTCTTCGTAACCCAATTCCGTCCTCCGTGCGTCTCCGTGACCTCTGAGTCCTCTGTGGCAAATTCTTCGCCTTCGTTCTCTTCGTACGTCCCTTCGTGCCTTCGTGTTAAAACCTCCCGGTCTCCTCCCTCGAAAAAAACTACTTGAAACTAGGCCAGTGTTTTTAGTAGGGTGCACGAAGCCGATTGGACTGGGTCCGTTTCGGGAGTGTGGTGGGGCGGTACTGGTAGTTCGTTGGCCACCCGTCGCCCGGTGCTACGCGAAGTAGCGCCGCACTTGCCGAAAAGCCCTT
>CAZUPX010000902.1:0-3381 GCA_964622155.1 uncultured Planctomycetaceae bacterium
CGACCATGCCGCCCTCGGCGAGCTGTGCTACGTGGGCGAAGGGGCGGCATCGCGGGCACTCTCGCGGCGTTTGCGCTCGGTCGCCACGCTCGAGCGACTGAGCGACTTGCAGCTCCGCAAAGACGTGGCCGGACTGAGCCAGGCCAGCGGCGCGCGAGACAAGGATCTGGCAAGCATCGTCGCGGCGCGGCAACAACAGGCCCGTGATTTGTCGGCCAGGCTGGCGCAGAGCGCCGCGAATTCCCAGCCCGCGGCGACCGAGAACAACCGTCCGCTCGCGGAACGCTTGAGCGTGGTACGTACGCTCATCGAACAGGACCAGCCGTTTCGCGTCTATTACACGGCGCTCGACGGGTTCGACACGCACGCGCAGCAGGCTGGTACGCATCGATCGCTCTGGACGCAGACCAGCGAAGCGGTCAGCGGCTTTGTCAAGGAGCTCGAGGATCGCAAGCTGGCCGACGATGTGACGCTGTTTTTGTTCTCGGAATTCGGCCGACGCGTGAAAGAGAATGGGTCGGCGGGCACCGACCATGGGGCCGCGGCACCGGTGTTCGTGATCGGCAATCAAGTGAAAGGCGGCTTGCAAGGCGGCGTTCCCAACCTTGTCGATCTCGACAACGGCGACGTGCGCTTTCAGATCGATTTTCGCGACGTGTATGCCAATCTATTGAATGATTGGCTGGGGGTTGACCCCGCCGGGATCCTGGGGCCGCGCGACTCGACCGTGAAGCTGTTTGCGTGAACCCGCCAACGGCCGTTCAAACCCCGAACTGCCGCAGCACCAGCTCGCAGACATCGGTGTCGGCGATCGTCTGGCCGACCAGCACGCCTTTTTCCGAAGCAATCAGCACGCCGCGCTGCGACTCCTCGAAGGCCGGCGCGCCGTGCGAGCCTTTGACCAGCGTCGCGTCGAGCGGGACGCCCTTGGTGGCCATGTCGAAGAATAGCTCCACGGGGTCGTAGCCCGGCTTACGGTGGATGTCGACCGTGCGGGCGAATTTGGGTGCGCGAGGGTCGTCCAGCCACCAGTAATACGCCTGCCAGCTCTCGGGTGTGGAGATCAGAATCACTTCGCCCGATCGCGGGTGATCGAGGTCGTACTTTTTGCGCTCGTCGCCGACGAGCACCTCGGCGATTCCCTCTCGACCGTGGAATACTTTCACCACCCGCTCGACGTCCGTCGCCTCGCTCACAAACACGTGCCCCAATTGGTGATCGACCAGGGTCCAGGCTCGGCTATTGGCCAAATCGATTTGTTCGCCATCGGGTGTGTCGCTGACGGTCAGCAGACCAGCCTCGCGCAGGACGCGATTGGGGTAGGTCACGTGACGGACCGGCACAATCGTATATTCGCTGGCCACCAGCCACAGCGGCCGCGCCGCGGCGTAAGCGTGGCTGAAGCCGGCGACAAGCTTGGCGATCGCGGCGTCCAGGTCGGTGAGCGCTCGCCGGGCCGCGTCGCTGTCGGGACCGCTTTTTTGGGCCGCGTAATCGAGGTGCGGCAGATAGATGTAGAAGAATTTCGGCCGCGACACTCGAGCGGCCCAAACGGCCGAGTCGCAAATCCAAGCACTCGATTGGATGCCCGCCATCGGACCCCAAAAGTGCTGCAGCGGAAAGTGTCCGATCGTGTCGCGCAAACTGCCGTACATCTCGGTGGGCTTGGTGTAGCACCACAGCGACTCGGAGCCATCAGGATTGTGGATCGGCGCGGGAGTGCACACCATGTCGGCGCCGCAGCCTTTGCTGTGCAGCGCGAACCACACGGCCGAAGTGATCGACGGGTCGTGGCCGTGCAGCACGTCCCAGATCTGCGGGCGCTCGATGCAATCGTTCCAAGCTGTCCACATCTCGACCTCGCGTTTGTCGCGCCAGTAAAACCCATTGGCCACGACACCATGCTCGCGGGGCAATGTGCCGGTGGTCATGTTGGCCTGCACCGGACACGTGACGCAAGGAAAACCGGGCACCAGATCGATCCGGTCGCCGGCCGTCGCCATGGCCGCCAGCGTGGGCATGGCCGCCAGGTCCTGTTTCCTCAGGCCGGGTATCGACAACAGGATGACGTGGTCGCTCATCGCTGGGTCTCCGACTTCCTTGGTTCAACCAACGGCCACTACAGCCAAAGCTGGCCTAGCGACCCTCGGGTTTGTTTTGCGATGGCGACGCTTGCGGCTGGCCGGCCTTTGGCGGATCCTGTTCAACGACCACAAACTCATACCCGTCCCCCTTCGCCTTCGGTCGCAGGGCGAAACGCGTGCGGCGGATGTCGGCTGACTCGCGATCGGCGTACGCCCGCTGCAACTCGGCCAGGTGGGCTTGGACTTCCGTTGGAAAGTAATGTCGCAGCTCCTTTTTTTCGCTGGCGATGCCGGCCTTTGACAATAGCCGTCGGTCGGCCGCGTATAAGGTCCCCTTCTTCCAACCAATCGCCAGGCGATACTCGGACTGCGATTTGCCCACGCGTTTATGGGGCTTGCGCGCCGACACGTTGGAAATGTACTCGATCTTGCCGTCTTTTGAGACTGCCCCGATCTCGATTTTGAAAAAGTCGAGCTGCCGAGCATACTCCTCGGCCGAAATCTCGTCCTCGAATGCGATTTCCCACTCGGTCCGCTGCCGCTGCGCTGTGCGCGGCTCGTTGGCCGACTTCGGGCCCTGCGCAACGACTGCCGACGCGCACAAAATCAAAACGGCACTCACAGCAGCGACTGCCCGCATTCTTTCACGCTCGCATAGTTGATGGGAGTCGAGTTCAGTCTATTTTACCGTAGACCCGAGCACCCATCGCTACTGGCCCTCCGGCTCGCTCCGCTCGCCACCAACTTCCGCGAGGGGAGAGGGCATCTGGCTCTCACGTCGAATAAATCCAACGGCCCAGGACCACCATCGGCACCAGCAACGCCAGGATCACAAACGACCACATTCGATCTTGTACCGCCAGACAGGTGGCGGCGTCGAGAATCACCAGCGCAAAGATGCAATTGCGCACGGCCGCCTGGACTTGCGCCGGCGCCGGGTTGATGATCGCCCGCAAGCAGCGCCATGCCACCAGCAACCCAATCAAGCCCCAGAACAAGTTCCACCGTGCGGGCACCCGGATTTCAGGCCACTCAGTCCCGCTGGCCCAGTCGGGCAGCCGACTCAATAGTGCGACACCGGACAACAGCACGACCAACCCCAAAACTAATCGCGGCCGGGAGCTGGCGCGGGCCTCGGTGCGGGCGAAGATCGTCACGCCCACAATGTACAAGCCGATGCCGCCGGCCACGACCCAGTGCACCGGCTGCCAGCTCCCGTCCGAGAGACTCATTCCGAGTAAGACATTGAGCGTGCGGCAAGCCCCCATTACAAGCGGCCCCAGCACGGTCTTCTTGA
>CAZUPX010000903.1:0-2815 GCA_964622155.1 uncultured Planctomycetaceae bacterium
GCGGCGACGGCGAGCGGCGCTGGATCGATTTCGAGATCGTCATCAAGGCCACAGCCGGGCCGGTCGTGTTTGGCGACACGAAGGAAGGCTCGTTCGGCGTGCGGACGGCATCGAGTATGCGCGTCGACTCGAAAAAAGGTGGCCAGATCGTCAATAGCGACGGCAACACCAACGCCGCTGCGTGGGGCAAGCCGGCCGCATGGGTCGATTATTACGGTCGGGTTGACGATGAAACGCTCGGCATCGCAATACTCAACCATCCATCGAGTTTCCGCTTTCCGACCTACTGGCACGTGCGAACGTATGGGTTGTTTGCCGCCAATCCTTTCGGCCTGCACGATTTTACGGGCGGCGCGAGCAAGGGCGAGTTCACGCTGCCCGAAGGCCAGACGCTAAAGCTGCGCTACCGCGTGCTGCTGCACAAAGGCGACGAAAAAGTGGGCCGAGTCGCTGAGGCATTCGCCGAGTTCGCCAAATAGAGCGACGCGGATCTTCTCGCGGGATAACACAAGGTGTTGGGCGAACAATTACTTGCGCCTCTCCGGGTCGTATTGTTCTAGTCCGCAAGATCGAAAATCTTTGACCAATACCTGTATTCTTTGCAGAGCTGCTTGTTTGGCAAAATTACCCTTCTTGCTGGACGAGAATCGCTTGGTTGGTCGATAGCATCCTCTGTGGAAACACCGCCCAAATTATCTATCCCGCACGCGACTATTCAATTTATCTACTGTCGCATGCGATTGAAAAAAGGAAATCGATCCTATGGTCACCGCGCCGGTGATTTTAACATTGGACCAATTACGCGATTTCGTCAACACAACCCTCTGCCAGCACAATCAACTTGAGATCGGTGCTTTTCCGCTAACCCAGCGAATCCTGGTCCGCGCAGAGCGACCCTGCGGAATCTACTACTGCCTGCACGGACCACGGTCAGTGAAATTCTCGGCGATTTGGGAAACGGAACGCAACACGGTGTTGTTTTACGCGTCGAGCGGCGAGCGAATCGAGAAGGTTCAGCTCGTCGACGCTCCTAGCCTGGAAGAAACCGTCTCGCGACGGTCTGCGCCGGATTCAGTAGTCGTTGCCAACAGCGATTGACACCCACGCCCGCTTTAGTATACATAAATACACTAACGGAAATTCAGAAGCGCCAACAAGGAGGTTCAATCATGCTTGTCTTATCGCGCCGGGAAAAGGAACGCATCAAGCTCGGCGATTCAATTGTCGTGACCGTGGTTCGCGTATCCGGCGACAAGGTTCGCTTGGGCATTGAAGCGCCGCCGCACATCCTCGTCTTACGTGATGAGCTCGAGCCCCGAGCCGTCAGCAAGGTCGACGCCCGAACTGGGGGCTGAGGGCCGAGCCGGCGCTTAATGAGATGGAAGGCCGTGCCCGCGGCACGCGGGCACGGCGCGGTCCTAGCGCACAATTCGCAGCAGAGTGCTAAACATCAATGCCAGGTCGCCCGTGAAGCTGGCCGTGGAGATGTATTGCCGAGCGATAGCAATTTTGTCGGGCAGGATCCGCTCGATATATTCGCGTTGCGGGTCGGCACACGCGGCCAACACGGCTGCTTCGTCGCGATATTTGATGCTGGCCGGATCCGTTAAACCCGGCCGCACCGAAAGAATGTACGCGTAGTCGGCGCGAAACATTTCGACGTAGCGGGGTACCTCGGGCCTGGGCCCAACCAGGCTCATGTGGCCCAGCGCAATGTTGATCAATTGGGGCAGCTCGTCGACCTTCGTCCTTCGCAGCCAGCACCCGACGCGCGTGATCCGTGGGTCGGCCCCGGCCGTGATCTGCCCTCCACGACTTTCGGCGTCGGCGACCATCGTTCGGAACTTGAGGATTTGAAATGGCACAAAATCTCGCCCCATGCGCTGTTGCCTGAAGAACACCGGGCCTCGCGCGTCGAGACGGATGGCAATGGCCGCCAGGAGAAACACCGGCGAAAGCAGCACCAGTCCGGCGCCGGCGGCGACGAGATCGAGCGCGCGCTTGGCAAATCCGTAGACCGGCCGATGCGGCGGGGCGGCTTCAACCGGCAGCGTCGACGACAGATTCACCTCGGGCCCCGCCGCGCTAGAACAAGGGATAGATAAACGGCGCCGCCGCCGTGCCGCTGAGAATCACGAGCACGCCAATCAACAGCAGAACCACCACAATTGGCGCCAGCCACCATTTCTTGTTATGCCGCAAGAAACTGACAATCTCGCCGACAGCACTGGTTCGCTTGCGGCCGGCTTCCTCGGCAAAACGCCGTGCCCGCTCGCCAGGGTCATCTGAAGGCTGCATCGTCGGTCGATCCTGAATCAGTACTGTCGAAAATAGCTGGACGGGTCCGACGTCGGCGGACGCTCGGTCCAATAGGACGACGCACCGCGGTCGAATTTGCGCGACAGTGGATCGCGGCCCACGGCCCGCATTGCCAGGCCAATTGGCGTGACCACCAGAAAGTATATCCCCATCATGAGCACATGCGCGATGATCCAGCCCAGCGGAAATGCGGCCCACATCCATGCCAAAAACACAAAGCGCATCCAGTCCGGCCGCAACAGTCCCAGAGTGACGCTGGTCAGCCCACACCCCACCAGCACGGCAGCGGCAGTCCAGGAGCCAAAGCGATTGACCGACCACGCGGCCAGCAGCAGACAAAATCCAAAGAGCCAGTATACGGCGAATTGCCGGACTTCTCGGGGCGAAGGGTCGCGTTTAATGTCAATGAGTGCCATTGGACAGGGCAATCAATCCAAGCTGAACTGACTCAAATAGGCTTCGCTTGCGACCGGTGCGTTTGAGTCCTTCTTGACCA
>CAZUPX010000904.1:0-1928 GCA_964622155.1 uncultured Planctomycetaceae bacterium
AGGTAGCGCTCGTAGTTATAATTCGGGATGCAAATCGAGAATTTCACGAGAGCTAGCTCAACTGGTCGGGGTCGCGGCCGACGGGGTGAGAGCATTAGTTCGGCCCAGAGGTCGGGCCATGGCTTGCTCGTAAACTCGCAGCACGCCGTCGCGGCATGCCACCATCGAATAGTAAGATTCGGCCCGTTGCCGCCCCGCCCTGCCCATCGCGCGGCGTCGCAGGGAATCGCGGGCCAACTGCTCTATGCAGGCCGCCAGGTCTCGGGCGTTATCCGGATCGGCCAGCAAGCCGGTCGTGCCGTGTTTGACGATCTCCGATACGCCGCCTCCACGTGCGCCGACGACCGGCAGACCGGCGGCCATCGCCTCGACGACAATCCGTCCGAATGATTCGTTATCGGCCGGATGCACCAGCATGTCGATCTGGGACATGATCTCGGCCTGGTCGGTGACGTAACCGGGAAAACGAAATCGATTCACGATGCCCAATCGGGCCAACTGATTATGCAGCGCGTCAACGTAGGAATCGCCCGCAACTTTCCCGTCGCACGACGGATCGTAACCGTAAACTCGCCATTCGATCGGCAGGTTTCGATCGACCAACGATGCCGCCTCGACGAACAGTTGGTGCTTTTTCGACCGGCTCGTCAGGTTTCCGACCATGCCGATGATAATGCGCCCCGTCTCCTTGCTGGCGGGACGAGGATGAAAGCGGGTTAGGTCGATCCCATTGGGGACTACCTCCAACAGTCCTTCCGGCAGCCAGTTGCGAATCTGTGCCGCGCAGATTTCCGAATTGGCGATAAATTTGGAACAGTACCGAGCCACGTAGCGACCGAAAGCAGGGCCTTCTCGCGAGAGTCGAAACGGATTGCCCGGCCCCCACAGCTCGCGAATGTGCCACACGTGAGGCAAACCGAGTCGCAACGCGGCCCGGCCCCCTTCTGGATTGAGCATCGTGTTTGTGTGAATCAGGTCGGCACGGTGCCGAGCTGCAAACGCTGCCACGCGCGCCGACGAACCCAGCGACCAAGTGGTCCGCACGATTTGTTTTGCCTCAGACAGTGGTCGACGCCAAAGTGGAGAACGAATCTTGCGATTCCACCAATAAAGGGGCGTATAGAGCACGGCTCCTTGGACCGCCTCGTCGAGCGCCGCGCGCTCTGCAACCGTTCCCGAGTCGTGACAGACCGCGCAGGAACGGATGCCCTCGTCGGCCAAACCTTCGATGAGGCCCAGTGTGCTCAATGCCGCGCCGCCCCCGGCGTTGTTCAGGACGTGTAGAACTGTCTTGGGACGATCCATGTCTTAGCGCTGATACTCGCGTTCGAAGTGGGCCAGTTCCTCGGGCGTGCCCAGCACCCACACCCGATCGACCTTGTTGGCAAATACTGCGGCGCCCTCGGCAATCATGCGATTGTAGACCGGCGCCACGTAAAACTCGTTATTCGAGCGATCGTCCTCGGCAATCATCGCCTGCGCATGGCGTACGAAGTCGCGGCCTCGGCCAAAGTAATACAATCCGGTGCTCGCCCAAGGGCTGATGCGACGCTTCTCGGCGGTTTCGAGGACTCGGCCGTCGTCGTCAATGCGGGCAAAACTCCAGCGATCGCCGGCGGCTTGAAACACGTCCAGCACCCCGTCGGGTTTCCGGTCGGATCGGGAAAGCATGTCGCCCAGTGTCGTGGGGCAGTATGTGTCGGCGTTGAAGATCAACAGTGGCTCGTCGTTGTCGACCAATTCACCGGCTTTGAGAACCGTACACGCCTGGCCTTCGGTCACTTCGCCAAGCGGAATGATGGCCGGATGATACTCGGCGTATCGCAATTCAATGTCGCGTGCCAGTCTTTGATCTGATAGGTGTTCGCTAAGGCAGATGAAGATAAGTCGCCGGGCGAGCGTCAACGGCAAGCCGTCGGTGGCCCAGG
>CAZUPX010000905.1:0-1825 GCA_964622155.1 uncultured Planctomycetaceae bacterium
CAGGCACGCTGGTGTGTGCCGTAGCTGCAGCAGAAATTACCTCACACGCGGCCACGTGGGTGAGTCCGTCCGAAAACTCACGGCCCCGCACAATGGCATCGATCGGTAAGACGTACTCTCCAATGGATGTAGCTCTTGCACCTTCCGCTGAAGACCCAGCAAAATAAAGGCCCCCGGCCTGTCAGCACCAAACTCAGGCGACCCCTTGAAGCCTCCGCACCAAGACGTAACGTCGCAAGAACCCTCCACTGGCGTGGGCGGGGCACCCGCGGCACTGGTGAGCGCCGTCGACTGGTTGATACGGCTGCGGCTCCCGATGCTAATCGTTTGTCTTGTCACCGGCGTCCTCGCCTACGGACCATCACAGCGGCTCGAATTCGATCGCAGCGTCGAAGGCCTGTTTCGCAAGGACGACCGGCGGCTGCTCAATTATCGCGAAGACAAGCTTTTGTTCGGCGGTGGCGAGACGTCGCTCGTGGCCTATGCGGACCCCCAATTACTCTCCATGGCCGGTCTGGAGCGGCTGGAACGGCTCGACGCGTCGCTTGCCAAGATTCCGGGTGTGCAGGGGGTGCTCAGTCTGGCGCGGGCCCGCTTGCCGGGCTCGCCGCTCAACTCGAAGTCGCTGCGCAAGCACCTGGCCGACGGCGACATCGACGAGCCGTCGCTGCGCCGCGAAATGTTGGAATCGGACCTGTATCGCGGGCGGCTGCTATCCCGAGATGGCCAGACGTGCATACTGCTGGTGAACTTATTGACGGTCGAGCAGGCGCCAATCCCGCGTGCCGAGACGATCGAACAGATCCAGCAGGTATGCACCACGCACAAGCCGCAGGCGGTCGTGGCCGGCGGACCCGTGCTCATCGAGGAGGTCTACGAGCAGCTCGAGCTCGACGGCCAAACGCTTGGGTTGGCCTCGAACCTGGTGCTCGCCACGGTGATCGCGATTCTGTTTCGCAACCTGCGGTGGATCCTGCTGTCACTGGGGGTTGTGCAGCTTACGATCATCTGGACCAAGGCGCTGCTGGTGCTGGGCGGCGGGCGGCTCAGCATGGTCAGCTCGCCGATGGTGGCGCTGGTGACGGTGATCGGCGTGGCCACCGTGGTGCTGGTGGCCATGCAGTTTCGCGAGGACCGCGACAAGCATGAGCCTGCTCGCGCGCTGCGGCAGACCTTCATCGAGCTTGGCCCGGCAATCTTCTGGATCAGCCTGACAACGGCCGGCGGATTCGCTTCGATGATGATTTGCCGCATCGTGCCCGTGGCCGAGTTCGGCTGGATGATGGCTTTGGGGTCGATGCTGGTGTTCGTGGCGGTAGTGGGGCTCGTGCCCGGCGGAGTGCTGCTGGGAAAGGCCTACACCGATCCGGCCAAAGCGCCTGGCGAAAAAGTGCTGGGTGTCTGGCTGGATCGCACTTTGTCGTTGATCGAGCGGTATCCGGGTCGAGTGTGGCTGGTGGGATTGGCCTTCTTGGCCGTGACGTTGCTTGGGACGTTGCGCCTCGAGATCGCCACCGACTTCGATGAGAACTTTCGCGAATCGAGCCGCATCGTCCAGTCGTATCGCTTTCTGCAGGATCGCATGGGCACGATTTCGATTCTCGACGTGCTCGTGGACGCGCCCAAACCGAGCCAGCACGACCAGTTCGCCAAGTTCCTTGCCGACCTCAAAGCCATGCAGAAGGACCTCGCAAAGCAGCCGGGGGTCACCGGCACGCTGAGCATCGCGGACATTCTGGAATTCGTCATGTCGACCAAGCCCGATCGGGCTGGAGCGATGGAATCGGTGACCGCGGGCATTCTGGAGCGCGCCAACCCGGCGCAG
>CAZUPX010000906.1:0-11859 GCA_964622155.1 uncultured Planctomycetaceae bacterium
CGGTTGAAACAAACGGGTGCCCGCTGGCGTGTCCGCCGCGTCAACCGCATGGCCGGCCTCTGTACCTGCGTTTACAGCGATCACTGGGAAGCTTACTGGGCCAACGCCGCCTAAACGCCGGAATCCACTCGCGCACCCGCCCTCGAATTCGGGTCTCGTCTGGGCTTGAAACTTCGCCCATTTCGGCGACAATGCTGGGTTTGCCCCACAAGCGCTGCCTGAACCAGAGTGGGGTAGCGTGGCGGCTGGATCGAACGATTCAAACTGATAAAATGAGCCCACGGGCTCAGATCAACGCGGCACGATGCCGTCGTTTTTTGAGTTGGCAAACGAACAAATGAGGCCCCCTCGATGGCGGAATCGTTGAAAGTCGACATTCGCAACTCGCGCGGCAAGCGCGAGGCGCGCCGGCTGCGCAGTGCTGGAAACGTCCCAGCGATCTTGTATGGCCACGGCGAGGCCAACCACTCGTTGACCGTTAATGGCGATGCGCTTTCGAGCGCCGTTCGCCACGGAGCGCGCGTCGTGGACTTGACCGGCGCGGTGAGCGAGAAGGCCCTGATCCGCGCCTTGCAGTGGGACATCTACGGAATCGAAGTGCTGCACGTCGACTTTGCGCGCGTCAGCGAACACGAGCGGATCGAGGTCAAGGTCAACGTCGAGTTGCGCGGCCACGCGGCCGGGGTCAAGGATGGGGGCGTCGTCGAGCACCTGGTCCACGACGTCGAGATCGAGTGCGAGGCCCTGTCGATCCCCGACAAACTGGAACTGAACGTCAACGACCTGCAGAAGGGGAGTCAACTGCTGGCCTCCGACCTGCAGTTGCCGCCCGGTGTGGTATTGATCTCCGATCCCGAGACGGTGCTGGTGCACTGCGTCGAAGCTCGGGTCGATGAAGGAGAAACGCCTGCGGTCGTCGCCGAGCCGGAAATCATTGGCCGCAAGGCGGAGGAGGAAGGCGAGGCCGAGGAATAGCGTCGGGCGTGGCGCCAGCGCAACGTGCGCGGGCCCCGCCGCGTGCCAGAAATCGACAGCCGTCCATGAAACTTGTCGTCGGCTTGGGAAACCCCGGACGGAAGTACGAAGGAACGCGGCACAACGTGGGTTTCCGAGTTGCCGGAGAACTGGCCCGACTTTATGGACAAACAAAACCGAAGGTGGCGTTTCAAGGAGAAATTGTCGAAGCCAGCTTGGACACGCAAAAAGCACTGTTGTTGTGCCCGCACACGTTGATGAACTTGAGCGGATCCAGCGTGTTGGCGGCTCGAGACTTTTACAAGATTGCGCATGAAGACCTGTTGATCGTCGGCGACGACTTCAATCTTCCTTTGGGCAAGTTGCGGTTTCGCGCGAGTGGATCGTCGGGAGGACAGAAGGGACTGGAAGACATCATTCACCGATTGGGAACCGACGAGGTTCCGCGATTGCGAATCGGCATCGGCAGTCCTCCGGACGGTCGGGACCGTGCCGACTTTGTGCTTGGGCGGTTTACCAAGGAGGAGCGGGGCGCGATCGACGAAGCGGTCTGGCGGGCAGCCGACGCGGTGGTGGTGTGGGCCCGCGAGGGGCTCGCCGAGTGCACGAATCGTTATAATTGAGCGTCAACAGGCGACGGCGGCAAACGCTAGTCTGCCCGAATCGATCAAGGACATCGTTAGGAGTTCTATCGTGGCTGTGAACGTTTACGAAGGTATGTTTATCCTCGACTCGAACCGCTATTCGCGCGATCAGGTCGCCACGTCGGGCCAGATCGGGCAGATGATCGAACAGCTCGAAGGCGAGATTTTGGCCAGCCGGCTGTGGGAAGAGCGACGCCTGGCCTACCCGATCAACGGCCAACGCAAAGGCACTTATTGGCTGACCTATTTCAAACTCGACAGCGGCCAATTATCCAACCTTACCCGGCAGTGCCAATTGAGCGAGAGCATCCTGCGATCGTTATTCTTAAAAGTCGATCCGCGCATCGCTGACGCGCTGGTGAGCCACGCCTTGGCGGGCAATACGGCGCAGCGCCGCGCCGCCGAGCCGGTCGCGGCGACCGCGGCCGTGGCGGTGGCGGTGGTTGAAGATGAAATCGAAGTCGCTGTGGATGAATGACAGCGTCTTAGTCCAGTGAAAGGCGCCCGCAAGCGTGGGCACGAGGAGCCGCTGCCATGGCTAGCTACAATCGCGTGATCCTGGTCGGCAACCTCACGCGCGATCCCGAGCTGCGCTACATCCCCAGCGGCACGGCCGTCACCGAGATCGGATTGGCCGTCAACGACCGTCGCAAGACGGCCAACGGCGAATGGGTCGACGAAACTACGTTCATCGACATCACGCTGTGGGGCCGCACGGCCGAAGTGGCCAGCGAGTATCTCAACAAGGGCTCCAGCGTGCTGATCGAGGGCCGCCTGAAGCTCGACACCTGGGAAAAGGACGGCAAGAAGAATTCGAAGCTCCGCGTGGTGGGCGAGCGAATGCAAATGCTTGGCAGTCGCGGCGGCGCGGGCGGAGGCGGCCCGCGCGAAGCTTCGACCAAGCAAGGCGCGGCACAAACGGCTGCCCACGACGAGATGGAAGCGCCCCCGATTGAGGACGATATTCCCTTCTAGCCGGCAGATCCGTCGCGGTGTTGGACATCGCCGACCAGGAAGTCGCGGATCGCACGAACAGTGATTTTAGCTTTCCGAGGAATTGTCATGGCCAAGACCAAGCAATCAAAAAAACATACTCACAAGCTGCGGCTTCCACGCGGCAAACACAGCGGAGTCGAGCTGCTGTTGATCCAGACGGTCGATCACGTCGGTGCGCAGGGGGACGTCGTCGAGGTGAAGCGCGGCTACGCGATGAACTTTCTGCTGCCGCAGGGTCTGGCCACGATCGCCACCGACCATCACAAGCGGATGGTCGAGAAGCACAAGGCCCGTTTGCAGGAAATTCAGAACGCACGGATGGCCGGCCTGCGCGAAATGGCGGCCCAACTGGCCCAGCAAAGCGTGACGATCGAGGCCAACGCCAACGACGAAGGACATCTGTACGGCTCGGTCGGCGCCCCGGAAATCGTGGCGGCGCTCAAGCGCAACGAAGTTACGATTACCGCCGACCAGGTTCGCCTGAAGGGGCCGCTGAAGGAACTAGGACTGTACACGGTCAACGTGCACCTGGGCCACGACATCGAGAGCGAGTTGAAGGTCTGGGTCGTTCCGACGGTCTCCGAAGAGACGCCCGAGAAACCAGAAAAGAAGTAAGCGCCCTTCAGCCAGGACGATAGCGAACGCCGACAGGGAGGCTCGGTCAACGATGAAGGTCAACTCCGAAATCCTCGACCGCCAGCCTCCCTCGAACCTGGAGGCCGAACGGGCTGTGCTGGGAAGTATTCTCTTGTTGCCCAGTGTCTGCGACGAAGTAGCCCTCATTCTGCGGCCCAACGATTTCTACGATCAGGCCAACCGCACCCTGTATGCGCACATGCGTGCGATGCACGACGAGGGCCGGCGAATCGACACCACGCTGTTGGTCGAGGAGCTTCGCGGGGCCGGCGAATTCGACCTGGTCGGCGGCGCGGCGTATGTCGCCGAAGTGTTGCAATCGGTCCCCACGGCGGCCAACGCCGCGTACTACGCGGAGATCGTCAAGAACAAGTCGACCTTGCGGTCGCTGATCTACTCGTCCACCGAAATCCTCCGCGAAGCCTACGACGAATCAACCGATCCGCGCGAGGCCTTGAGCCGCGCAGAGCAGAAGATCTTTTCAATTCTCGACGAGCGCGGCGGCGGACAATTGACGAACATCTACGACATCATGCAGGAAGCCCTGACGCGCATTGATGCGCGGATGAAACACGAGAACCCTATCGGGGGCATCGCCACCGGCTTCTCCGATTTCGACACGGCTGTCGGCGGATTGCACGACTCGGAGCTGATCATCCTGGCCGCACGGCCCAGTATGGGCAAGACGGCCCTGGCATTGAATATCGCCGAGCACGTGTCCGTCGAGCTGGGGCTGACAACGCTGTTCGTCAGCCTGGAAATGTCGCGCATGGAGCTGGCCGACCGACTACTGTGTGCACGGGCCAAGATCAACATGCAATCGCTGCGCAACGGATCGATCACGACCGAAGAGCGACATCGCCTGGTAGCCAAGAGCGCCGAGCTTAGCGGGGCCCCGCTGTTGGTCGATGACACGCCGGTGCGGAGCATGACCGAGATTGCTGCAGAGGCCCGGCGTCTGAAGCGCAAAGAACACTTGCGGTTGGTGGTGATCGACTACCTGCAATTGATCGAGCCCGACAATGCGCGCGATCCTCGCCAGGAGCAAGTGGCGAAGATCGCCCGCCGTCTCAAGGGGCTGGCACGGGAGCTGAAGGTGCCCGTGCTGTGCCTGGCCCAGCTCAATCGCCAGGCCGAGGTCACGCGCGACAACAAGCCGCGCCTGAGCCATTTGCGCGAGAGCGGCGCGATCGAGCAGGACGCCGACGTCGTGATGTTCATCCATCGCGAGGAATACTATCAATCCGACCCGGAAGAGAAGCGCCAGCTCGAAAAAGACGCCGACCTGATGGTGGCCAAGCATCGCAACGGGGCCACTCCCGACATCAAGCTGCACTGGTCGCGTGAGTACACGCGGTTCTCGAATGCCTATCTGAAGGCCCACGAGGACTTTGAAGAGTTCGTTCGCGCGGAAGATTTTTAATAGGGGACAGTTGACAGGGCACAGGTGACAGCCGGAAAGATTGAGTTCGCGCGTTTCCTACTGTTCGCTGTCCCCTGTTTGCTGTCCCCTTTTACCACGCTAGCGTGCCAGCGGTTTCCTGACCTTCCTGTCCTACCCGCTCACGTTAGCTTTCCGCGAACTCGCCTTGTCTGGCCGCCGCGCTTCGGGTATTTCTACCGCCGCTTTCAACAGGCCGAAAGCGCTTCGAATTGGTTCCTGTCTTGTCTTTAGCGACCGCGCGTGGAGGGCACGTTTGTTCGTGCGCCCCTGGCGCTTTTGTCGACGCTCGCGGCCTGTCAGTCACATCTTGCGTCCTGTCAACCCGTTCGGAATCGTTAGTTAATGGCTCTCGTCGCTCGCCATGTTGGGCTGGGGCTGCGCATCTTGGCATGCGCGCTTGCGCTATGGCTGCTGGGCGACGAATCTCGGGCCCTGGGCCAGGGCGCGGCGTTCAACAACGCACCGGGCATGCCCAGCGGCATCATGCCCAAGATGGACACCTCGAAGCCGCAAGCCGCCCCCAGCTCGCCCGTGATTCCGCAAGAGCGCGTGCTGGATATCCGCATCGTGGGCAACCGCACGATCACTCGCGACAAGGTGTTGGGTTACATGGGCACGCGCATCGATCGACCATACGACCAGGCCACGTTCGACAAGGACATTCGCAAGCTGGCTGGCAAGAACTGGTTTGTCGACGTGCAGCCCCATCGCGAGTTCGTGCCCGGTGGCGTCATCATCACGCTGGAGGTCGTTGAGCGGCCGACGCTGGAGTATGTGAAATTTCTCGGCAACAAGAAAATCAAGATTCACTCGCTCAGCAAGGAAGTCAACCTGAAAAAGGGAGATTCGCTCGATCCCTACGCGGTCGAAGAGGGCCAGCGCAAACTGGAGACGCTGTATCAAACCAAGGGTTTTAATGATGTCAAAGTCACGATCCTCGAAGGCAACAAGACCACCGATCACGGCGCCGTCTTTCTGATTCAAGAGGGCACGACGCAAAAGATCTGGAAGGTCAAGTTCGAGGGCAACCACATCGCCAGCGACGGGCGGCTGAAGACACAGATCCAGTCGAAACCCCCGATCTTGTACTTTTTCAAAGGGCAGGTCGACCGCAAGAAGATCGAAGAGGATGTCGACAGGCTGCTCCTCTATTATCGCAGCCTCGGATACTTCAAAGCCACCGTGGGCCGCGAGCCCGAGTTGAATGAAAACGAAGACTGGATGACGCTCACTTTCTACATCAACGAGGGGCCACGCTATAAAGTCGGCAACATCGCGTTCATCGGCAACAAGGTCTACGACGAGTCGGCGTTGACGACAAACCTGAAACTCAAGGCGGGTGATTTCTTCGACCAATCCAAGATGAACGCCGACATCGGCTACGTGAAAGACCTATACGGCAGCAATGGCTACGTGTTTTGTGAGGCCAAGGAAGATCTCCGCTTTTTCCTGGAACCCGGCACCGTCGACCTGGTCTATCAAGTCAACGAGGGCAAGCAGTGCCTCGTCGGCGAAATCAACGTGCACATTAGCGGCGACAACCCGCACACCAAGAAGATGACCGCCCTTGTCCGGGTCGCCCAGCGCCCCGGTGACGTGATCGACATTCGCAAGGTTCGAGCCAGCGAGCGGCGGCTCAAGCAGTCGGCGCTGTTCAACAACGATCCGACAAAAGGGGACGTGCCGCGAATTGTGCTCTCCGCACCCGATTCCGAGGACAGTCCGATTGCCGGCCGTAAGAAGAAGAACGCCCCCAGGCGAGCCAGCAATGATTCGGTACGCGGCCAGAGTCCCGATGCGCCGCCCTACGTGTATTCGCCGCCGCCACTCCCGCAACCGTATCAGTCGCCGGCCTGGACTCAGTTTCCCGGCACATCGCCGTCGCGAAGCTTGCAGCCCGCCACCAACACGGCAACGTCAGTCCTGCGCTCGCAAAGTCCGGATCCGTATGGCGGCTATGGTGCCTATGGCGGCCGAACGGTTAACCCTGTTTCGCCCGGCCCGCAAAACTACACTGTCAACCAACCGCCAAACGGCGGCAGCACGCAGCCGCCAATCACCGGCGCGCCGCCCGCGGAGACGATTTACCCACCGAACTACGCTCCGCCGGGCGGACCTTACGCGCCGGGACAGCAACCGCCACTGGGCGGGCTCATGCCCGGGCAGCCCGAGGGCCCCGGCTTTTTGGACGAACGGCCGCAGATTCCCTTCGATGTTTATCTGTCCGAGGCCCAGACCGGGCGGTTCATGTTCGGCGCGGGCGTGAACTCGAACGCGGGGCTGGTTGGCTCGATCGTCCTGGACGAACAGAATTTCGACATTTGGCGCTGGCCGAGCAGTTGGGAAGATTTTCGCACGGGTCGCGCCCTCCGTGGCGGCGGTCAGAAATTCCGCATTGAGGCCGCGCCGGGTACGCAGGTCTCGCGCTACATGTTCAACTTCGTCGAACCCTACCTGTTCGACACTCCGGTGAGCTACGGGTTGAGCGGCTACTACTTCAATCGCTTCTACCGCGACTGGACCGAGCAACGCTTGGGCGGTCGCACGAGTCTGGGCTATCAATTTACGCCCGACCTGTCGGGTAACGTCGCGTTGCGGGCCGAGGACGTCCGGTTGTCAAACCCGCGCGTGCTGGGCGTTCCTCCGTTGGATGCGGCCTTGGGTCACACGCAACTGTATAGCGTCAAGACTCAACTGGCCCACGACACTCGCGACAGCACCTTCCTGCCAACCGAGGGTCACTACATTTCGGCAGACTTCGAGTATGCCTTCGGCACATTCCAGTTTCCGCGCTGGACGGTCGACGCGCGGCAGCACACGCTGCTGCGAGAGCGACCCGACGGCTCGGGCCGGCACGTGCTGAGCTTTTACAACACGTTTGGAATCACCGGGCCCGACACGCCGATCTACGAGACGTTTTACGCGGGCGGTTTCTCGACGTTGCGCGGCTTCCAGTTCCGCGGAGCATCGCCGCAGATCAACACGGTCCAGGTGGGCGGTGACTTCATGAACATCAGCTCGATCGAGTACATGTTCCCGATCACGGCCGACGACATGTTCCGCGTGGTGACCTTCGTCGACTTCGGTACGGTCGAGCCGACCGTCCACATCGACTGGCGCAACTTCCGTGTAGCGCCGGGTATCGGATTCCGAATCCAGGTGCCCGCGCTGGGGCCGGCCCCGATCGCCTTGGATTTCGCGGTGCCGGTGCAGTACGCCCCCACCGACATCCGGCAGGTGTTCAGCTTCTTCGTCGGCTACAGCCGGTAACCCGAGCGTGTCGGGGAGGACTGGCCCTACCAGTACACCGGGCCGCCATAGTAGGGCCCGTACGGAGCATAGTACGGCACGGCATAAGGCCGGTAGTACGGTCGTACGTAGGGCCGATAGTACGGTCGGTAGGCGTAGTACGGTCGTACATACGGCCGATAGGCGTAATAGCGCCAGCCGACGCTGGTCACCGGCGCCGAGTCAGACACCCTGGTCGACAAGAGCGAAGTGGCCAACGGCACGGAAGTGCCAGAAGCATTCTGCAGGACCGCGGTCTGAATCTTCACGTCCGCCGCGGTGGCCGACGTCGACCCCGTCGCGATCCATCCCAACAGGCCCGCCGCCAACGCGATTGCGAGGCTTCGTGTCATCGCTGTGTTCTCCTTTTAAGTACAAGCAAAGCCATGTCGCCTGAAAAAATGGTACCCCATTAGCACCAGTGGTCAAGCGGCCGCTAATGGGGGGCGGCGTGAAAGGGGAAAGTTGATAGGGAACAGGGGACTGTAGGAAAGGGGGGGAATCACTTTTTCCGACTGTTCTCTGTCCCCTATGCAAGCACCCTATTCGTAGTGAATCAGGCTATACGGCTTGTAGCGAGCCAGGCGCTTGGCTCCGCCGAGGCCGACGAGCTCGATCAGAAATACGCAACCGATGACTTCGCCGCCGGCTTGTTCCACCAGGCGGCAGCAGGCCTCGATCGTGCCGCCGGTAGCTAGCAGGTCGTCGACCAGTAGGACATGGGAACCCGCTGCAATCCCGTCGCGGTGCATTTCGAGCGTGTCGGTGCCATATTCCAGCTCGTAGCGAAAGGCGTGGGTGTCGAAGGGCAGCTTTCCAGGTTTGCGCACCGGCACGAACCCGACGTCGAGCTCAAGCGCCAAGGGCGCGGCGAAGATGAATCCGCGCGCTTCCGCGGCAGCCACCACGTCGACGTGCACGCCGCGATACGGTTCGGCCATGCGTTGCACCGCCGAGCGCAAAGCGGTTGGATTGGCTAGTAGCGGCGTGATATCGCGAAACAGAATCCCTGGCTTGGGAAAGTCCGGAATGGCGCGAATGTACTGAGCGAGATCCACGAGTGCGGCCCCCAAGAGCAAACGGAAAGCCGCATTCTAGCAGGCCGCGACCGGATGGGGCACTGAATATGGGGGCCGCCAGGGTGCCACTATACGCCTGAGACCGTATTGATCGAAGTGCCAATTGCCGAGGTGCCACCGGCGACGTGGGGGCTGCACATCAACACGCATCTCAGCCCGGAGCAGTCGCATGCACTTCGCCATGTCACTGCAGCCCTCGACGAACGGCTGGCCCGACTCTCAAACGGTCGGCGGGTGATCAATCCGTGCGATGCGTTGAAGTACTTGCTCGAGCAGGTCTGCAGGGAATGAAGCACATTAAGTGCCAAATATGGGTCGGTTTCTGGCTTGCCTCAGGTTTTAACGAGTTAACGAGACTCTGCGACAAGTTTGGATCTTATCCCGAGCCGATGGAATCCTTCCGCGGCACTTGGGAGATTCGTCGATCACGCTGGACAACGGCGGCCGGTCGCTGGTAGGTGCGACGCGGCCGCGCGTTGGCCAGGCAATGCTCGATGGCAAACGATTGTTGCCGAAACTCCAAACGGTTAGCTCGCCGCCACCAGGTCCACAAGCAACTCGTCTTCCAGCGCGCCGTCGAGCCAGTTTTCATCTGCCGTTGCCAATGCCGCGTCGGCCGACCTGCTCCTGGCCGACGAATTCACCGGCGTCAGCAGCAGCGTCGGAGCCGTCGGCTGGCTGGTCGAAACGGTTGAACTGGCGGGCAGGGATGCCGGCGAAGACATGCCGCTGTCCGTGCCAGTGGTGGTTTGTGGCTCGGCCGTCAGTGTCAGGCTAGTCGCGCCAGTTTTTTTGACAATGACGGAGGCCTGGTTGGTGTAGGCCGAAGCCACACCCGTCGCCGTGGCCTTCACTCGGTAAAGCCAGTTCCCCGTGCCCGGCGCGTTGACGTAAATCGTCGTGTTGGCACCCAACGTGGCGATGACGGACCACTGGGGCGTCCCATTCTTACCGCTCGGCTTCACGGCCCGTTCAACCTGATAGCCGGTCTCGGCGCCCGAATTGTCCGTCCACCGCAGCGTGACCTGCGAGCCGGAAACTGTGCCCGTCAGGTTCGTGGGGGCCTTGGGATTGACGAATACCGACACGCCGCTCGAGCCGACCAGACCGTCCGTGTCGGTGGCTCGCGCAGTGACCACATGCGCCCCGACAATCAGCGGTACGGACGGAACGTTGCCGCCGGTTCCTAGTGTGCCGCTCAACTGCGACTGCCATACCAGGCCGCTTGTGAGATTGCCGTCCTGGTCATCGACTACCGTACCGCTCAAGTTCACGGTCGCGGAACCATTAACCCCTTCGACTAGCGTCTGGTTGTTCGTCGGCGACGTGATTGTGACGCGCGGGCCGGTGGGGTTGAACTTGAGAATGAAAGCGTCGGTGGAACCGGCCGATGCAAGCTCACTTCCGTTTGGAAAACTCGCTGTGTCCGAATAATAGCCGACGGTATAGATGAGACCGGCCGCGTCAACAGCGATGCCGCCAACATAGTCACTGCTAGAGCCACCGATCCGCCATGCCACCTGATACGCTCCGTTGACTGGATTCAAGTTCAGCAGGAATCCGTCTAACCCGCTGGCGGTCATTGCAGCAACACTGGCGCTTGAATCGAAGTCGACCGTGCCTTCATAGCCTCCTGCAACCAGCAGTCGGCCGAATTCATCGATCTTCAGGGCTCGGCCAAATTGGGAACCGGCACCGCCGATTGTGTCGATCCACCTGGTCGATCCATCCGACTTTGAGAAACTCGCAATAACGATGTCGGGCTGGCCATCCGAAGGGCCCGGCAGGTCCGCCACTCCATCCTCATTGAGGTCCAGTCCCGAAGAGTAAATTCCCACCATGAATACCCCGGTGGAGTCAATGGCAATGCCGTTCGGCTCGTCTGCGTAGTTACCATTGCCCAGGCCACGCAGCGTCCGTACCCACTGGAAAGCTCCCTGGTGCGAGTATTTGGCGACGAATGTATCCTCGAAGCCGAGATAGGACGAATGGATGGACTGGCCTGGGCCGAAATCAAAATCTACCGTGCCTAGAAAATCGCCCGTGAGGTACACCCCGGGGTCGTCCACGGCGATGTGCGCCTTGTCGTGCGTCCCCGTCTTTTCTAACCCGCCCCACGACGTAACGTATTGGCCCGCGCTGTCGAACTTCAGCACGTAGAAACTGTCTGAGGTACCGTTGCCGATCAAGGCGACTCCTGGGCCTGGGTCCATGTCGACGTAACCGCTGGAGTCGGCGACCCAGCCGGTCACGTAAATAGTTTTGTCGGTCCCGATGGTGTCCGTCCCAATCGCAACACCGCCCGCCCAATCCGAGACGTTTCCTCCGTAGGTCCGGGTCCACAACGTGGCGCCATCCGCGGTATTGAGTTGCGTCACGAACGCATCGCTAGCACCACCGGCGTAGAGTGTCTCGGTCGTGCCGTCGCCGTCGAAGTCGACAGATCCTTCGAACAGACCAACGAGATAGAGGTGCCCGGAGTCATCCAAAGCGATGCCGCGAGCATACTCAGGGGCAGGGCCACCAATTCGACGAGCCCATTCGAGGGTGCCGCTCGGCGAGTACTTCGAAATGAAAATATCAGTCCGGCCAAGAGACGTCAGAATATCGGTGTCACCCGGATGCGTGGTAGCTCGGTCAAAGTCGACAGTACCCTGGAAACCCCCAGCAACGTAGACATTGCCCGCGCCGTCTACGGCGACATTGCCCGTGCCGTCGCCGTCAAGTCCACCGATGCCGGTCAACCACCCTGGATCGGCGGTAAGCAGCCGGCGGTCTTCCAGATTCTCGACGCCCA
>CAZUPX010000907.1:0-4766 GCA_964622155.1 uncultured Planctomycetaceae bacterium
GGCGCGAGCCCGCTCCCAATGATCGCCCACCCACACAAAGCCGGGACGATTCGGAGGCGTGCTGGGGCCGGTGGGCACTTCGACGGGCAGGCGGATGATGCCGTCGTCTTGCTTATTAACGCCGGGTGTACTCGGCTGAAAGGGTTTCTGCACGGGCAAGTGGTTACTGGCGTGGTCGTCCTGCTTATTGTGCGTACCGTGCGTGTGGTGCTTTTCGTGCTTCATGTTTGAGTCGAAGTGGTTGCTCTTGCCGGCGAGTAGCGGCTGGCGGAGCATCTGGCCCGGGTTGGCCCCTTTCTGAACGATTTTCTGAACGTTTGGGATCTTCTTTTGGCTGTTGTTCTGGTTGTTGCTCTTATTGCCTGCGAAACTGGTTGAGGTCAGAGCAAACAGGCACAGGACGACAGCAGCGGTAATCGTGGATCGACGCATGGCAAGGTTCCTTCTTTAAGAGGTTTTTGACTTTCTGGCGGCGAACCCTTCGCTCGCCCACTCCACCAAGCGAGATCCCGCGACATTTGTTACACGCGGGGTTCGTCGCCCCGCCCGAACGCCCCAACGTAGACCCCGTTCTCGTTCCCCGTGTTGTGGGGCGGGTCGATGTAGGTGCACTTGACTTTGCCCGCGGCCTTTAGCGCCAGCAGATTATCCCCTTGAGCCAGCAGATTGCCAGCGTCGGCGTCGCCGGCCGAGAGCGCGCGGTAGCAGCGCAGCAGGTGGTAGGGCAATCCCCAGGGCTTTCTGTCGCCTGCCGCACAAGCCGTCGGAAATTTACGACGTGATTGGCACAAAAGTGATGACGGCGGCTGAAGTGGTCGCGGCTTGTCGTGAGCCGGCGACTTAGACGCTTGGCGCCTGTACGACACCCTAGGCGAGCGGCTCATCCACAGCGCCCCAACCGCGGCCGTGGCGCTTGAGTTCTTCGCGCTATCTCGCAGTCCGTTGAAAATGCCGTCGTAGCATTTTTCAACCTCGCCAAGTGCGGAGCTAAGCTCCGCACGGCTCGCAAAATAACCCCGGTGCGCCGGGGTCATTTTGTCATCGCATCCATGCGATGGCGCAGCCCCGTCGAATACTTCAACGGGCTGCTAGGCCACCGCTGTAGAGACTGGCCCGCCAAAGATGCCCCAGGAATCGCGCTGGCGGGTAGACGACCTGCGAGCCTGGCCGGACTGCGATTTCATTCGAATATGGGGCGAAGTTGTAACACTTGCTGGCCGCCTCCGCTTGAAACCACAGGCGGCTGCAGGGTGCAGCCGCGGCACAGAATTCAAACCCCAGATTGAAATCAGCGAAGGGACCCATCCAATGTTCAGCCTAAATTCCAACTTCCGGAAATCGTCCTTGCACGCCAAGAAGCCCACAGGCCGCCGGTTCCACCTCGAACGGCTTGAAACCCGCCAAATGATGGCCGGCGACGTCGCCGCCACTCTTCAGAACGGCAGCCTGTACCTGAGCGAAGCCGGCCGCCAGATTGGAAAGGATAACTCCGTCCTCATATCGTCAGTGTCCGCGAACACAATCCGCATCGAAGGCGGGGCCACTGCCAACGGGACGCGCAGTCTGATCAACGGCGCCAAGTTTCAGGATTTTGCCCTTCCCGGCAGCTTGTTTGTGAATTTTGGCGGCGGCAAGGACAAGGTCGAATTTAGCTGGCTCAGCGGGATCGTCAGGTTGCAGGACGTGTCGATTGACGTCGGCGTTGGCAGCGCGGCCCGCGACACCGACAAAGATCAGGTCTCCATCCGGAACCTGCAGACGAGCGGCTCACTTTCGATCTTCACCGGCGCCAACGACGACCAGGTGACCATCGACCAGAGCACCATCGGCGACGGCGCGGGAATCGACCGCTTGCGGATCTTCGCCGGCGCCGGCGCCGACACAGTGAGCATGCGGCAGAGCACGTTGGTCCGCGGCGACGTGGAAATGCAGACCTACGATTCGCTCTCCGAACTCGACCACGACGACGCTTACTTAACACAAAACGTGCGTGTTGACAAAAGCCTGGTTGCCCGGCTCGGCGGCGGCGACGATGTTTTCTTGGTCGAACGCGACCTGCGCACGGATGACCCCTTTGGTTTGATCGTAAGCGGCTCGGCGACCGTCGATGCGGGGGCCGGTAACGACACAATCAATATGTTGGGCGTCGCCTTAGGCGATGCGCTCGACGATCGGGCGACGATCTACGGCGGCGCCGGCGTGGACACCGTGCTCGTCGACTTTGGCAACTTCGCAAACCTCAACGTCAAGACCTACGACGCCCTGACCGAGAACGACGCCGACCACGTGCAGATGCAGTCGTTCTACGTGCAAGGCGAGCTGTCGGCCGATCTCGGCGGCGGCGGAGACAAGTTTTTCCTGACCGACCCGGCCGATCCCGCGCGACAGCACCTCCAGTTCGTCGATGGCTCCATGCACATCGAGACGGGCGCCGGCAATGACGAGGTCTACATGGAAGGCACGAGCGTGGGTTCCGAATTCGGAGCGGGTGACCTGATCATCCGCACGGACGCCGGCGCCGATAAAGTGACCGTCGACTTCTCATCGGTCCCCTACGCATACGGCTACTACATCCCAGAAGTGATCGGCAACGTCGAGATCCAAACCTATGGCAGCCTCGCGGAGACCGACGTCGACGAAGTTCGGATTCCGGTCGCGCAGGTCGTGGGCAACCTGAGCGTGCGGCTCGGCGGCGGGAACGACATCTTCGAGCTCATGGGCGGCAACACACAGAACCTCTTTATCGACGCCGGCGACGGCGCCGATACGGGCTCTTTCGGCGGCTTCATCGAGCACGAGGCAACCGTCCTCATGGGTGCAGGCGACGACTACCTGACACTTGGCCACGTGAACGCCGACATTCTCACCTTGAACGGCGACGGCGGCGGCGACTGGCTCAGAAAGACGCAGCCCCTGGCCGTCGACCACCTGTTCGAGACCGGTTGGGAATGGATCAACGGCAAGCGAGTGTTGTGGTAGGCCAATGGCGACGTCAGCCCTCCTGCCGCCTAGATCCTCATCACAACCCCAGCACCATTACCATCTCGTCGGCCACGAGCTGATTTCCAGCGTCGTTCAGATGCACGCGGTCGGCGGTGAGGATGCCGGACTCTTTGTCGTCGGGATTAACTGAGGGTGTCCTGAAATTCACAGGGTGTCCACGATCCATTTGACTTGGCCGTTGTGGTTGCCGCGTCGGTGGTTGTAGCGCACGAGCAACTGGTAGGCGAAGATCGCCGCGAGGAACTGGGTTCGATTATTGTCCAGGCCGCGATGCCACACTCGATGGTCCAACTCGAACAACGCTTTGAACCAGTCGTTAAACGGTTCGACGGTCTGGCCACGGCGCGCATACAGTCGTTTCCCCCGTCGACTTTTGAGAAACTTCTTTCGGGCCATGCGACGCCCGTGCCGCTCGTCCCGAGGTACAACCGGACAGTCGCTCGCTCGATACTTGCTTCCACGTCGGTTCTCCGGGCAGAGAAAACGTCGGCCCGTCCGCCGATCGTGCTTGTCGTATTCCACTTGTTCGGCCACCTCGTTGCTGTCGTAGCCGCTGTCTGCCAGAATCGATTCGGTGGCGGCGGGCAAGTCGGGGATCTTCTCGGCGAACGTCTGGGTTTCTTTCACGCTGGCCGTGTCGGCCGATGCCCGCAAGGGAAAGACCGGGCCGTCCGCCGCATCACCGCAGCCCTCGACGACTGTCTCGCCCGGCTGTCAAATGGCCGGCGCGTAATCAATCCATGCGATGCGTTGAAGTACTTGCTCGAGCAGATCTGCGGGGAATGAAGCCCGCCAGTGCCAAAAAACGGTGGTTTCTTCGGAGTCCGACAAAAGGGTCGGGTTGATGGGACAGCGACAGACACGTCTTTGGCTGCGCAGAACCGCGATGGCGATCAGGGGTCCTTGCAGCATTCGGGCAGCGGGTCTTTGGGAATGTCCGTGAACCGCGTGGCTCCGTACAAGGGTCATTTGCTGCCGTCTGCCGGGAAGAGGCGCTTCAGTTCCTCGAACCAGTTTTGGACGATGACAAGTTGATCAACGGGGCCCTGCCCGGCTTCGGCCTCGGTCAATGCCATAAAGAGAAATCGCTTCCCGTCGGGCGAAACATCGTAGCCACGGCGGGTGAGGGTGTCCCCAAAGCGCTGGTCGAAGACAGGATCCGGTGGATCGTGTTTAAACTCCGGCTCGGTCTCGATCTTGACCGAAAAAAGCTGGGAATCTGTTCGGTAGAAAAGTTCATCTCCCGTCCGCGACCAGAGCGGCCTAGTGCCACCCGACTCCGAGATCTGATATCTGTCGGTCCCGTTGGGCGGATAAGGCCGCACGAAAACTTCCAGTCGGTCCCCCAATTCATCGGAAGCATACGCCAACCAATGGCCGTCCGGAGAAAACTGTGGATATGTCTCGTTAAACTTCGTGGCACGAAACGGCTTGGCCTTGTCATCGCCCTTCAAGTGCACCGTATAGATGTCGGAACTCGTGGAGAGTCCATTCTGGACAAATGCCAGAGTGCCGTCGGGACTGAGAGAGTACGGAAACTGGTGGTCATCGGACGGCCGAGTTAGTTGCTGGGGGTCGGCGCTGCCATCCGCCGGCGCCGAATAGAAGTTGAAGGAATTCCCGTCGCCCACGGACGCGAAAATTACACGCTCCCCGTCAAACGTCCAAACCGGCAGCATGTTCCTGTTGGCGATGCTGAGGCGTTGTTCGTTGGCAGGCCGCATGGGGTCGAGAACAAAGATATCGCTACCGCGTTCGTCTTG
>CAZUPX010000908.1:0-2854 GCA_964622155.1 uncultured Planctomycetaceae bacterium
GATTGGCCGCCGAGCGTTATGCGCAGCGCGGCTGGTCCGTCATTCCTGTCCCCCACCGCAGCAAGAACCCCGGCTTCAATGCCTGGGAGCAACTTCGCCTGACGCTCAAAACGATCAATGACCACTTCAACGGCCAGCTCCAGAACATCGGCGTGCTGCTGGGCGAACCCTCAGGTTGGCTCGTCGATGTCGATCTCGACCATCCGCGGGCCGTCGAGCTTGCTCCTCAGTTCTTGCCGCCCACCCCGGCCGTCTTTGGCCGAGCGGGTAAACAGCGCTCCCATTGGATTTACCGGGTGACGAGCCCGGCTGCCACGAAGAAGTTCCGCAGCCGGTCTGCCGGAATGCTGGTGGAGTTCCGCTCGACCGGTATGCAGACGGTTTTTCCGCCGAGCACGCACGAATCGGGTGAGCCGATTGTCTGGGACAGTGAGGAGCAGGAACCGGCGTCGATCGACCCCGATGCTCTGCTGGATTGCGTCAAACGGCTGGCAGACGCAGTGCTGGTGGAATTGGGCGAGAAACGAGCCGCAACGGAGAAGAAGAAACGCAAACAGGCACCGGCGCCTCAATCGCCGACTAGGTCTGTCGAACCGGCGCACAAGGCATCGCGATGCCTGGCCGCCATGCTGCGGATCACGCTTGCGGACCGCCGCGACGGTTCGCATCGGTTGTTCGTGTGCGCCTGCCGGGCGGTTGAGCATGATCTGGACGACACTACGGCACTGGCGACGATCAGCCAGTACGCCTGTCAGCGGCCGTTTCCACGTGGCTGGACTGACGGCGAGATCCTTCAGCGGGTGCGCGACGCCGAGAAACAATGCCGTCGTGGCCAGGCATTGGAGCTAGATGCCGACGGCTGCATCCCACTGGGTCAGCGCGATCCACAAACCGGCAAGCTTGTGCTCTCGCCAAGGCGGACGCTGCCCACCGCAGATGCGTACGTCCGAGATTTCCATCTCCATCCAGACGGTCGCACGCTCCACTGCTATGCCGGCATGCTCATGGCGTGGCAGAACAATCGCTATTCGGAAACCGAGGACAATGCCGTCAAGAAGCAACTCCAGTCCTGGTTACACGACGCGCTACGTTACGTGTTCAATCGCCAGACCGGGGAACTCGAGCTCGTCCCCTACGACTCGAACCCAAGCACGGTAACGGCAGCACTGGACTCAATCCGGGCATTTGCGCACCTGCCTGTGACGGTCACTTCACCGTCTTGGCTCGAAGACGGGGAGGCCGCGCTGGCGGCCAACGAGATTCTGCTGTGCCATTCCACGCTTGTGCATTTGCCGACGATGCGGCACCTTTCGCCGACTCCCCGGTTCTTCTCCGTTAATGCACTCGACTTCGATCTCGATACGCTGGCACCAGAGCCGATGGCGTGGCACAGGTTCCTACACCAATTGTTTGATGGCGATCTCGAGGCGCTCGACCTGCTGCAAGAATGGTTTGGATATTGCCTCACCGGCGACACGTCGCCACATAAGATGATGCTCATCGTCGGGCCGCGACGAAGCGGCAAAGGCACAATTGCCCGAGTGCTTGCGCGGCTTATCGGAATCGGCAACGTGTGCGGGCCGACCACGTCCGGCCTGGCCAGCCACTTCGGGCTGCAGCCCCTGATCGGCAAGACGCTGGCCATTGTGAGTGACGCCCGCTTCCACGGCGAGAACATCCCGACGGTCGTTGAACGACTGCTGTGCATCAGCGGCGAGGACCTCGCGACCGTGGATCGCAAGTTCCTGGGAAGCGTCACAATGAAGTTGCCCACGCGGTTTATGTTCCTGACGAACGAGCTGCCCAGATTGAGCGATGCTAGTGGCGCGCTGGCCGGGCGATTCGTCATTCTGCGGCTCACCGAGAGCTTCTACGGCAAGGAAGACATCGGCCTCACCGAGCGCCTGCTGGGTGAGCTGCCGGGCATTCTGAACTGGGCGATCGATGGCTGGCGGCGCCTGCACGAACGGAGCCACTTCCTTTTACCGACGAGCGTAAAGGACATGGTGCAGGAGATCGAAGATCTATCGTCACCAGTATCGGCGTTCGTCCGTGACGAATGTGTTGTCGGGCCCGGGCACCGCGTTGCTGTTGACGTTCTCTACGACACCTGGCGGCGATGGTGCGAACAGGAGGGACGGCAGATCGTCACCACCAAGCAGACCTTCGGCCGCGATCTGGCTGCCGCCGTCGCCGGCGTCACTCGCCGACGCGGCGCCGCCTTGCAGCCGTTCTATGATGGAATCGCGCTGAGAGTGAGTTGGCAGTGAGAAATCAGGGAAGATGCATGGTCCACGCAAGCACGTTTATTACCCAATGCCTCTGGATTACCGAGTCACTGTCGCGCACTGTCGCGACAGTAGCCATTGTACTAATCGCGTGCGCGGGCGCGCGCACGCGCGGGAGAAAGGTGCGGCGCAATGGGAACTGTCGCGACAGTCTGCGGCAGTGGCGCAGCAGATCACACAACTCAGACAAGCAGCGGTAACCAGGAAGATTGCTTCGCGACAGTTACTATCGACCTGCCGGGATCGGAGGGACCGGATGGCGCATGGCAGTGTGCCTCCGGCAAGCGCGGCCCTCGACGGTTCGTTCTGAGAATATTGAGAGCGCTTTCAATCAGGCCCAGCTGCGAACTGGCAATCAGGTTACTCGACTCAGATCGACCAACGTGACCATCGTCGTCTGTCGGTTACTTCACCGTACGAAGCAAGAGTCGGCGCCGCGGACAGGATGACGAATCGCGTTCTCAGAATTCTCAAGACTCGGTCGAGCTGCTCAAGGACGGCCGTTCTGGGAATATTGGGAGTGCGCTGAGCCCCCGGGGGGATGCTTAGGTACTTCCTGGCGCATC
>CAZUPX010000909.1:0-1734 GCA_964622155.1 uncultured Planctomycetaceae bacterium
CCAGCCGTTGCTCGTCGGGCGTAAGTGACTGGAACAGCTCCTGAAGGTGCACCAGCGCCGGCCGCCCACCCAGCTCGAGAATCACGTTTTGCTGCGCCTTGGTCACCACCAGTGGGCGTCCAATCGGCCGGCATCCCTGGCTGACGACGCTGGTGATTCTGACCGGTCCGTGCACCAGCACCGCCACGGCGCCGGCGTCAAACGTGCGATCGCCCAATAGCAGGCGATTCTGCCGCGGCCCGGAAGCAGCCGAGGCCATGCCGCCATACATCGGCATGCCCGGATGATCGTCGTTGAATCGATGCAGCAAGACGTCGGCCGGAAAGCTGAACGGGTCGCCCAGCACCAGCATGCTCGCATCGTCGGGCCACCGCTCGCCTAACGCATCGGGCCAGCCGACGAATGATCCACCGTCGACCGTGGGCACAAATTCAAGGTGCGTCGGCAACAGCGTGACGCCGGGCAGATGCGCGGCCCACAGGGCCAGGGCCGGCTGCCCTTCGATTTCTCGCGCGCCACCGACGATCGACTCGCCCGTGCAACCCAGGACGCATTTGGTGTGCAACTCTCCGGGCAAATTTTCTGCCAGGGCCTCGAAGGACGGTTGATGGTGCGCCGAGGCGAACAGGAATGCCAGGTTCGGCGGAGCTCCCAGTTGGCCCATGACCTGCTGACACACGTCGCGCGCGGCCGCCTGCGTGTCATCGTTGGTTGACAGCGCGGCGGCGCAACGAGCTCGCGTTTCCGTAACGGGCATGCCGTGTTCTCCTGTCGTCGTGGTCTAATCCCTACGCCAGTATCTCGCGGATCACGCTGCCATGCACGTCGGTCAGTCGCCGATCGATACCGTTGTGGCGGAACGTAAGCTGTTCGTGATCGATACCCAGCAGGTGCAAGACGGTGGCGTGCAGGTCGTAGCAGTAGGTGGGATTCTCGACGGCCTTGTAGGACCACTGGTCGCTGGCGCCGTAGGTGATTCCGCCCTTGATGCCGCCGCCGGCCAGCCAACTGGTGAACGTGAACGGGTTGTGGTCGCGTCCCTTCGAGCCCTGGCCACAGGGCATGCGGCCAAACTCGGTGGTCCAGATCACGATCGTGTCGTCGAGCATCCCTCGCTGCTTGAGATCCTTGACCAGCGCGGCGGCCGGCTGGTCCATGCTTTTGCCCATGTCGCCGTGGTCGCGGTGAATGTCTTCGTGACTGTCCCAATTGCGGCGCGGAAAGCCGTTGTCCGCTCCGCTCCACACCTGCACGAAGCGCACGCCCCGCTCCAGCAGCCGCCGCGCGATCAGGCAGTTGCGACCGAAATCGTCGGTCCCTTTCTGATCGAGGCCGTACATCCGCCGCGTGGCCTCGGTCTCGCTGCCGATATTGAGTACGTCGGGAGCGCTGGTTTGCAATCTGGCCGCCAACTCGTAGGACGCAATCCGAGCGTCGAGCCGCGTGTCACCCTCGCGACTTACCAGATGGTCGCGGTTCAGCGCGTTCAACAGCCGTAAGCCCTCGGACTCGCTTGCTGGGGTCACGAACTTTGCCTCGGGGGGCGGAAACAAATCGGCGATCGGGTTTTTGGCCGACGGCTTGATGAGAGTGCCCTGGTGCGCCGCCGGAAGAAAACCGGCCGACCAGTTGCCTGGACCGTTAGGGGCAAAACCGCGCGCGTCGGGCAGCACGACAAACGTCGGCAGGTTATCAGTCATGCTCCCCAGGCCGTACGACACCCAGGCCCCCATG
>CAZUPX010000910.1:0-4648 GCA_964622155.1 uncultured Planctomycetaceae bacterium
GCGAAGAAGTGCCCCCGGCTGTCCCAGTGTTGCTGCTCGTTCCCGTCCTGGCCACCAAACAATCGCAGGTAGGCCTCGTGTACTAACCCGGTGGCGTCGAGCGTTTGCCCCGGCTTTTCGTGGGAAAGCTTTTGCGCAGCCAGCCGGCGCAGCTCGGCGTAGACCTGCGCCAGTAGCTGCTCCGCGGCGTGCGGATCGCCCTGCTCGATGGCCGACAGGATCTGAGTGACCTCGTTCATGCATCCCAGGATACCGCGCCGGAAGCTGGACCGCCCTCGAAACGTCGTCCGTGACGGCGAGGAATGGTACGCGCATGGGGCATATTGAGCTTAATACTCGCGGGATCGATCCGGCCTCACCGTCACGGCCAACTGGATAGCACTGCCCGAACAACGACCGCTGGATATCTTGCGGGTCCCGCGATTCCAGGCCCAAATGCTCGTAACCGGTGGCGGTGACTCGGCGGCCGCGAGGAGTGCGGACGACCAGGCCGGTGCGCAACAGATAAGGCTCGATCTCGTCTTCAAGCGTGTCGACCGCCAGGTTCATCGTGTGGGCCACCGCCTCGACGCCGACCGGCCCGCCGTGAAAAACGCGGATGATGGTCGCGATGTATTTGCGGTCCTGGCCGTCGAGCCCCAGCCTGTCGATGCCCTGCATGTCGAGAGCCGCCTTGACCAACTCCAGGGTCACCTTGCCGTCGGCCTTGCTGGTGACATAGTCGCGCACCCAGCGCAGCCGGTTGTTGGCCACGCGCGGCGTGCCCCGGCTGCGGGTGGCAATCTCCGTGGCCGTCTTGGCGTCGGTTTTTACGCCCAACTTCTTGGCGTTGCGAACGACGATCTCGGTCAACTCCTCAACGCTGTAAAAATCCAGGTGCTCGCGGATCTGAAATCGATCTCGCAAGGGAGCCGACAGCAGCCCGGCACGCGTCGTAGCGCCGATGAGCGTGAAAGGCCGCAGGGCCATATTGATCGTCCGCGCGTTGACCCCTTCGCCCAACAAGATGTCGATCCGAAAATCCTCCATCGCCGGATACAAAAACTCCTCGACCCCCTTGGGCAGCCGATGAATCTCGTCGATGAACAGCACCGAGCCTTCGTCGGCGTTGGTGAGGTAAGGAATCAGGTCCTTCGGGGCTTGCAGCACCGCGCCGCTGGCGATCTGAATCGCCACGCCAAGGTCGCGCGGAATGCAGGTGGCAAAGGTCGTCTTGCCCAAGCCCGGCGGGCCGTCGAACAGGATATGGCCCAGCGTGTCGCCGCGCTTGCGCGCCGAATCGACGGCAATCTCCAGCCGCTCCATCACGTCGCGCTGCCCGACCATGTCCCGCATGTGCTGCGGGCGGAGCACGCGATCTTCTTCGCTGGTGGCCGCCGCACTACTAATCACCGGCTCGCGCACGGCGAAGCCCTCCATGGAAAGAGTCTGAACCCGTGCAATATAACGAAATGCAGCCGGGCAGGGCAGGGCGGCGTCGGGTGGCACTGGCGTGCCGCCAGTGCTCATTCGTGACTCTTTTCGTAGATCGCCGCCAGCATGTCTTGCACGTCCTTGAATTTCTTCTTCTGTCCCAGCACGCCGTCGATCAACCGGCGGGCGTCACTTTCCGAGTGGCCGAGCTTGCGGAGGACTTCAAAAGTCTCGTCGACGACGTTGAGCTGGACATCGGCGGCGGTGGGCTCATCGCGAGCGGCCATCAGGGCAAATTTTGGTACCTTGCGGCGGAGCTTGGCGATGATTCGCTCGGCCATGGCCGGACCGATGCCCGGCAGGCCGGCGAGCGAAGTGGCGTCCTGATCTTCGATCGCTCGGGCGACTTCACGCACCGGCCGGACCATGGCTCGCAGTGCTTTCTTCACGCCCACGCCGTCGACCGAGCAGAACAGCTCGAAAAACTCGCGCTCCACTTCGGTGAGAAACCCGATCAGTCGCGGCGTCATCCGCCCCTGCATCGGGTTGCCTTCCAGATACTCGATAGTGAACAGCCGGACTTCCTCGTGCAGCTTGTCTTGCAGTTGCCGCCGCGAGAACTCCGGTATCAACACCTCGTACTCAAACGCTCCCACCCCCAGCGCCAGCGTGTCCTCGTCGAGCTCCAGCAATTGTCCGGTGATTTTGGTGATCATGTCTGTCTCCCTTCTCCTCTCGCGGGAGAAGGGTTGTGGATGAGGGGACGCGCTAGTGAAGTGACCATTTCTCGTGCCGCTCCCCCATTGTCGCCCTCGACGCCCGCATGTCCAGCCGGGAGAGTTCGACTCGCTTCGCTCTAGAGATCCTCTCGCGATATTGCGTCGCGCGCGGAGTGCCAGATGCGCAGGATATGCACCGCTGGCCTGCGAATTAGAAAGATCACGCGGTAGCGACTGCGTCGCCTGCCAACCAGCAGCTCGCGAATCTCGACACCGACCTCGGCCGCCTCAGCGGCGATAGGGCAGCGCTGCGGCATGGTTTCCAATGTGTCGATGGCCGCCATCAATTGGCCGAACCAGCGACTGCCCGCGGCACCCATTTGCTCTTGGCGGAACCACTCGAGAACGATCGCCGCGTCTTGCTCGGCCTTCAGCGTCAATCGGACTTGGAATTTCACGCTAGCGGTCCGCGACGGAAATGCCGTATTTCTTGGCCAGTCCTCTTAGCGCCGCGCGGGCCGGCTTGGTTCGCCCGGCCTCCACGTCCGCCAGTCCGGCCTTGATGGCGGCAACCGTGTCATCGCGTTCGGCCTTGGCCGCGGCGGTGACCAACTTCTGGTAGGCCCCGGCATCCTGAACAACAATTTGCGCTTTGCCGTTCACGGTCAAAATCACGGGTTGCCCCGTCTTGTGCAGCTTCGCAAGATAGTCGGCCGTTTGCCGCTTGAAATTGGTCAGCGAATCGATGTCGTTGGCGAGGTTGAACATGCCAGGTCCCTTCGCATTTAATTCGATGCTGATTCAATGTTAGCATACTCCGAGTGTTCAGGCAACGAATACAAACGCGATCAAATGCACTGGCAGCTGAATTGGCTGCAATCTGCGTTGCCATCTCACCAAGAAGCACCCGAGACGGCACCGCTTGCAAGGGGGGAAGCAGCTGCCTAGACTCGACTACTTGGCATGTCTTCGCTACTGGAGACATGCTCATGGATTTCGTGCCCGTCATCACGCTGGTAATCGGCACGGTCGGCGTTTGGCTCGTTGTCAAGCGCAATATACAACAGGCCCCGGAAGGAGTCCGAGGGGAGGGCGGATCGAACTTCTAACTTCCAATCGGTTACTTCGTACGAGATGGGTGGCAATGCCAATTACAAAGCACGATAAACAGTCCCTCGATCAGATTTACAGCGACTGGTCTGGCAAATACAAGGGGCGCACGGAGGACTACTTTGCACTTTTGTATTTGACCAAAAAATTCAGATGTGATGTCGAAGACATCGCCAATCAGGTCTGCTTTGGCGGCTGCGATTACGGCATAGATGCCTACCATCTCGACCGGGGTGCCAGGAACCTGTACTTGTTCCAATTTAAGTGGTCCGAGAACCACAATCTTTTCAAAGAGTCGATGGAGCGGCTGGCAAAAGATGGGCTGGAACGAGTGTTCGGATCGCCGCTTGCCGACCCCAATCAGAATGAAATGTTGAACACGCTCAGGGCGGAACTCTATGAGTGCAAGTCGCTCATCGACCGAGTTCTCGTTCACTTCGTGTTCAAGGGAGACATTGAGGCGACGGAGAATAGTGAGGGACTGGCGCACCGTCGTGAGAACCTAGAAAGCAAGAGCCATCTCCTGCATGCCTTCTTCGGAAGGACCGAGGTGGAACTGAGCGTCGAGTTCATTTCAGATCGTCGGCAGCCCCCAACGGTAAGGCCGGCAGAGTCGCATTCAATCTCATTCACGAATGCCGCATGCATCCGATCTGACGACGGGAAGCGAGAGATGCACATCGGGTTTGTGCCGATGATGGACCTCTATCGAATCTACAGGAGCCTCGGCCAGAGATTCCTCGACCGCAATATCAGGTCGGGCCTCTCTGCCGATAACCCGCCAAATCGCAAGATTCGGGAAGCACTTTCCGAAATCGTCCTCAAGCAGAAAAACCCACCTGATGTGTTCTCCTTCAACCACAACGGGATTACGCTCGCCGCAGAGCAACTCCACGTCTCTGATGGGCGTGCGGTTGTCAATGTGCCACGGCTGCTCAATGGGGCGCAGACGATAACCAGCGTGGCGAGGTTTCTTCAGGACAACGAGGGCCACCCGGCGCTTGCGAACGGGGCACCTGCCCTGGAAGCAATAAAGGTTCTTGCCAAGATCGTCATTGACGATCCAAGCAGCGACTTCGTGACTCAGGTGACGATCTGCAACAACCGACAGAATCCCGTGGAAGCCTGGAATCTTCGGGCGAACGACAAAATCCAATGCGATCTACATGACCACCTCAAAGAGCAGGTTGGAGTTTTCTATTCCCGTCAGGAGAATGCCTTTCGAAACTACACAGCGGACGAATTGGAGGAGATGGGATACGATGCCACAGTCCAACGGGACATGCGAATTCGGCAACTCGCCCAAACATTCTTGGCGATTCAGGGAGAAATCGCACGGATGTCGCAGTTACCCGAGGTCTTTGAGAACCAAAAACAGTACGAAGAGGCTCTGAAGAAAACTCCAC
>CAZUPX010000911.1:0-4426 GCA_964622155.1 uncultured Planctomycetaceae bacterium
CAACGGCGTCTGGTCGAACCCGCTATCCCGGCGAAACCGGTAGTACTCTCGCAGAGACACCAGGGCCTCTTTGAAGCCGACCAAAGGAACGAACGTCGCACTTTCGGGCTCCAGGTCGCTCAGGTAAGCGACTTTGCCGGATGAAAAATCCAGCCGAGCGACTTGGTCGAGCGGCACGTCGAGCGCAGCGCCACCGGGAGTGACGATCTTCACCGCGCCTTCGACCAGCGTTGCCGTGCGCAGTGCCAGGCGCGAGCCTTCGGCCGTTGTGACGAATCCAATCGGTTCGGGCAGCTCGGCCGCGGCGGCGTGAAAATAAACGATGCCCGCGATCTTGGCGCGTTTGACCGCGATGATCTCTTTGTCGACCTCAAAATTGCAAGTTTCGGCGGCGAGATCGCCGACGGTGCCCTCGAGCGAGTCGAGTGTCTCGCCCTTGCGTGTAACCAACAAGTCGCCGCCGGCGCTTGTCTCGGTGATGTCGGACCATTCCTTCGCTTGCTTGTCGTCGGCCGCGCTGGAACCAGTAAACCGCACCCAGCGGATGACGCGGGTAGGAATCTCGAGGCGTTGTTTGCTCGGCAGCGCGACGCGAGCCGTGCCGCCGATGACGACATACTCGCTGACCGCCAGTTGCGAGCGGTCGACCAGCTCGATGCGAGTCGTGATCTCGCTGTGGTCGGACTTTGGCGCGTCGCGGCGCACCGCCGTAGCAAGTGCCCCTAATTCAAACGCGCTCTTGCCATCGGGCGTTTCGACTACGATTTGCGCAGCGTCCAGCTCGACAAGCGCTCCGGCGGCGGTGCGGCCGTCAAGCGTCTGAACTTCAAATTCCGCGGCGCCGCTTGCCAGAACGACGGCCAATACCGCGTGGAACATCATCACGAATCAAAACCCTCGGGGACCAGTTGGTATGGTCGTATGCAAGTTGTTCGACTGACTACTTGTCTTTGGACTTGTCAGAGTCGGTGGCCAGCTTGCGAAAGTATTGCTCGATCACGTCGCGATAATGGGCCGGAAAGTCCTTGCCAATCTGTTGCAATGCCTCTTGACGCTCGCGAGGGGGCAAGTTGCCCCAACCGCTCGTGTCACCGATCGGCTTCTTGGCGACGTCGCCGGCACCTTTCATTTCCACGGGGCGGCTGTCGGGCAGCGGCGCCATCGGCCGGGCGCCCCCCTTACTCGAGCGCGAGGCGGCAGCCGCCGCGGCGGCCTGCTGTTGTTTTTCAATTTGCTCGATCATTTTATCCAGCGAGGCGATGACACCGTCTTCGACCGAACGCACCTTCGGGCCCGCGCGACCCAATTCGAGCCGCCGGCGGATGTCATCCATGCGACGGGCAATGTGATCGAGCGATTCGTCCTTCAAGCCCTCCAAATCCGCCTGCATCAGCCGCGCCACTGAGATGTATCGGCGGGGCAGGGCGGACTCATTCTCCAACAGCCGCGCGATCGCGCTCAGCCCGGCGTCACGATGGAGCATCTCGTGGTGCACCACTCCCTGATAGAACAATAGCGCGGCCGGGTCGACCACGTCCTCGGGCTTCAGTTCGGCGAGTTGCTCGAGCGCCTCGTCGACTAAGGCGTTTTGCGCCAACCAGCGGCCATATAGCAGCCGCAAGTTGTGGCGCTCGAACGGCTGGGTCTTCTCGTCGGCCAGCCAACCCAAGTCGGGCATGGGTCCGAGGCGGCGCGGCTGCGCGCAGATGGCCACCAGGTCTCGCGCACGAGGGTCGCCGGCCGCCAGGGTGGCGGTCACCAGCTCCAGCACGTGGGCGTCGTTCGTATCAGGCGACGCGCTCGACCAGAGCATCGCGACTCGGGTCCTTGTGGCTTCGTCGAGCTCGAGCGCCGCCGCCCACGAGAGGGCTTGCTCACGTACCGACTCGACCGCGGGTACCTGCCAGCTCGTCTTGCGGCCAAAGTCGCCGCGCGTTTTCACGTCGGCCGCCGCGGCGGCGGCGGCGCACGACAGGGCGACGGCGATGAGGCAAACGGTCCGCAACTCGCGAGTGGAAATCATTTGTTCCTCCCGACCACGATGTCGCGAGTGACTTTGTGGATGCGCTGTTCGCGGTCGGCCAGGTTCCGCAGCGCGTCGAGCAACTCCTTCGCCTCGGCCTGCTCGGTTTTGGTGAGCTCGGCGTAGCGCTGCGTGCGGACGTTGACGCGCATCTGAAGTGCGCGGATCATTTTCAGTTCCGCCAACGTGTCGACCAGCGGCGGCTCCGACTCGCCCGCGTCCATCGGTTGTCCCTGCTGGCTCTTTGCTTCCATGTCCTTTTGGGCCTTCTTGAGCGAGACGATCATCTCTTCCAGCGCCGCGATGATGTCGCGCTCCAGGCCTTGCGTCACTTCTCCAACCTTGGTCTCGGCCAGGCGTTTGGCGACCTGTTGCATGTCGTCTCGCATTTCGGCAACTGCCTCGGGAAACGCGACGGCGGAGCCTTCTTCCTTGAGCACGGTTAGGGCCTTGTCGGCCTCGGTCGCGATTTGGGCTTCCTTGCGGCTCAAGCGGCCGCTTTCGATCTCGTCGTCGCGGTCGCGATCGGTCTCGGTGATTCCGTCCAGCCGCTTGGTACCCTCATAGACCTCCATTTGAGCGTCGAGCATTTTGCGAAAACGACTTTCCAGCATCGCCAGCGTGCGGGCCATCTCTTCCTCGCGCAACTGGCGAAGGATCTCTTCCAACTCGGCCTTCGCCTGTTCGAGCTCCTTAAGTGCCTCGGCCTGCTTGTCGGTCGCGTCGCGGCGCTTGGCTTCTTCGAGTTTTTGCTGCGCCTCTTTCATCCGTTTTTGGGCCTGTTCGATGCGCTTTTGGGCTGGATTGTCCCCTTCGGGCGGCTCGTTTCCTTCGGACTGTGAATCCTGCGACTCCTGGCCGCCTTTGTCGTCTTTGGGGGAACCAGGCTTGCCGTCAGTCGGCTTTTCGTCACCGCCTTTCGGCTTGCCGTCGCCCTTTTGAGCGTCGTTCTTTTCAGAACTCTTCTTGTCAGAGTCCTTATTGTCGCCTTTCTGATCTCGGTCTTTCTTATCGCCGTCCTTGTCGTTGCCGTCCTTCTTGCCGTCTGGGTGTTTGCCGTCTGGCTTGTCCTTGTCGGGTTGATCGCCCTGGCCCTGCTTCTTGCCTTCGGATTCCGGCTTGCCCTGGGCCGGCTGACTGCTGCGAGCTTCGTCTTGCAGGTCTTGCGCCAGGTCGCCGGTCTTTTCCGCGATCTCGCCCTGGCGGTCGGCCAGTTTCTTTGGGTCGCCCTCGCGCGCGGTGTCGCCCTGGACCAACTTTTGATCCTTGATGATTTTATTGACCCGCTTGAGGTAGTCGCGAATGCGCTCTTTTTCGTTTTCCAGCCGTTTGCCGCGATCTTCGCTCAGCAACAGCTCGAGCAACTTATTGAGATCGTCGTGCACCCCACGCTGACCCTTGAGGGCCACCGACAGTTTCTCTTGTCGCAACAGCTCAACCAACTGATCGAACTGGCTGTCGATGTCGCGCTCGCTGCTTTGTGCAACGGCCTGACGCAGCAGGGCCGCGCGTTTGGCATCGGACGGCGCCGTCAACTCGGCCATCCGCAAAAGCAGTTTTTCCAACTCACGGAACCGCTGTCCAACCTGGCGCTGGCCGCTGGCCAACGTTCCATCGGCCTGTTCTGACTTGGCCGGCGGATCGTCAGCATCCTGGGCCCATGCGCGGCCCGGCATCGCCAGCGCGACCAACGAAAGGCTCGTGGCGAGCAGCATCACCGGTTTGCTACGTTTAGTTCGCATGGGTCGACTCCGCGGGTCACTCCGCCAAATCTCGCAGTTTTTTCTTCTGCTGGTCTTTGGTTTCGCCGTTGATTTTCTCCTGGGCACCGATGATCTGCCGCAGGGTTTCCAGGACTTCGTTGAACGTCTCCAACTCCAACATTTTATCAAGGACCGCTCGCATCTCGACGAGGATCGCGTCGGTGCGAGCGACAGCCGCCGTCTGAGTTGCCGGGGCCTGGGCTGCGTCGGACACTTGGGCTCGCAACTTCTTCAGCACGGGTTCCAGCTCCGAAAACATCGGGCCGGCGATCCGCCGCAGGGGATCGGCTACGCCGTCCTTGAGCCGCGTCTTCAGCTCCTCGGTGTCCACCCGATTGTTGATCATCTCTGCGCGAATTTCGTCGAACGCGACAGCCAGTTGCAGTGTCTCGTGCGAGCTGCGCTGGCCGTTTTGCAACACGCGCTCGACGAGCACGGCCGGCGAAACCACGCGCGCCGCGGCGGCCTCGGCGTCGCCGGGCTCGGGCGCAGAGGCGCCCTCTTTCGGTTTGGACACAGCGCCGTCGGCGGCCTTGCCGGCCAGCTCGATGCCAAAAAGCAAGTTGCGAGTGTCGGTCAGCTCCTCGATGATCGTCTCGAACCGGCGACGGAGCGCCAGCTCGCGGGCTTCGAGCATCGC
>CAZUPX010000912.1:0-3183 GCA_964622155.1 uncultured Planctomycetaceae bacterium
TGTCCTGCCAGGCCGGCCTCACCTCACCTCGCCGAACTGTAACCTTGTCCGCTCACGCCGAGACGCGAAGCCATGCTGCAAGTTGCCATTGTTACGTTGGCGTTGGCCACCGGCGGCTGCCCGGCTTGCGAGCGTGAGCGAGGGTATGGTCCTGACGCTCCGTACGGGATGCCGCCCTTGCCGGCGGCGATGGGCAAGTGCAATCCGCTGCCGAGGCGTCCGGCGTTTGTGCAGACCATTCCCTGCCCGATCGTTGGTTGCGTGGGCCGAAATTGCGACTCGTGCGGTCGCCCTCTCACGCCGGGTGCGATGCCATTCGACTATCGCACCGACTTCAACTATCCGTGGAGCCAGGCGCCCTGTGCTCTGCCGATGGCGTCGTATCATCGACAAGGTCCAATCCTGCAGCCGCCCGAAAACATGTCGAACCCGCCGGAACAGATTCCCGCGCCCCGGCCCGAGGCCCGCCGCCGCGCCAAAAGCGTCGTCACCGTCCGCCGCGGCGATGTGCTGGTGAGCGACATGGGAAAACCACTGGGTCCGACGCGACTTCGATAGGTCAAGCGCCGCTGGCGACGATCGCTGGGTGCAGGTGCGCGACGCCGCTGGCTGCTATCCGTCAGCGAGTCTCAGTATTTGAGGATGCACCACAGCGCCCGAAATCCGTCGCGCCAGCCGATCTTTTTGCCCTGGGCATAGGTGCGACCCGAGTAGCTGATGGGGCGCTCATAGATGCGCACCCCGGGGATGCGGGCCACCTTGGCGGTCAACTCGGGCTCAATGCCGAAACGACGCTCTTGGAGCGTGGGAGTGATTTGCTCGATAATCTCGCGGCGAAACACCTTATAGCACGACTCGATGTCGGTGAGGTTCAGATTCGTCCGCAGATTCGATAACAGCGTTAGCACCCGATTGCCCACCGAGTGCCAGAAATAGAGCACGCGGTGACTATCGCCGATGAATCGGCTGCCAAAAACCACGTCGGCCTGCCCCTCGACAATCGGCTGGATGAGTTTTAGATACTCGCTGGGGTCGTATTCCAAATCCGCGTCTTGCACTAGCACAATGTCGCCGCCAGCGCGGGAAAATCCGGCCTTGAGAGCCGCCCCTTTGCCTTGATTGATCTGTTGCTCCACCAGCGTCAAGTCGAGTTCTTCCCGGAGGTGCCTGAGAATTTCCGTCGTTCCGTCGTTGCTCGCGTCGTCAACCACAATCAGTTCGCAGGGTACGCCACTGGCCAGAACGCGGCGAATCACCTCTTCAATCGTCCGTGCCTCGTTGAATACGGGCATCACCACCGTCAGAAGAAACCCCTTTGGCAAGCGGTAGATGCCCAATTGTCGGCAGACGGCCCGGCCCAACAACTTCTCGGCCAGCTCGACCAGGTCGGGCGCGTGAGGCTCGCCCGCCACGTGTTGTTGCAACTGCAACAATGCACTGCGCAAGTCGCCGAGCTCGGAAGTGGAAAGTTCATTCATTTCGCTGGGACCGCCGTAAAAGCGCTCAAAATGGGGCTCTGATTTATCCTATGCCACCCATTGCCGAGGGTACAAGTGCCAGAGTGGTCAGCAGAACGTGCGACGTGTCGGGTGATGCGGATTATCCGCGAATTACGAGAGCCGCGGCGAAGAAACGATGAGGAATCCCTAACCCCAGTGATATTCTTCGCGCCGCGACCGCGCGCGGTTCGATTGACGCCAGCGCTCGCGCTGAGCGGTGATCTTGCCAAAGTCAAGTATGTCGACATGAGATTTGCCAAGATTTCTCGACGAGAAAAAAATCGTCGAACAGGTTGCTTGACATTTTCATCGCGCTTCGCAAAATACGCACTGCTGCGTTTGATCGATTTGGCGGGCTGAGCGTTGTGTCTCTTGTTTTGAATCAATCGACTCCGAGTTCTCGGCGTTGTAGTTGACTTGGCCTCCGGGCGGCCGACCAGTCAACGTTTGGTTGGGGCGCGACCGTTGTTCTCTTCAACCAAAGAATGGCGCTGCGCGCACACCGGCTCGAGATCATCTGATCGCCACCAGAGAGGTTGCTGGCTGGACCACGGTCCTGACAAGTTTGCATACCGGCCGGTTCTCGGTGTTGGCGACTTGAGCGTGTCGATGGTTTCAATCGCTGCGGAACGGAATTGAATTTGCTTGCTAGGCAGTTCGGGGGCGACGACTGCACGGATCGACCTCGACGGCGTCAGCCGTGGCAACTTGGAAGCCCCCCCTTGCTTTGCATGCGTCCCTGGAGAGCGCGACCCACCGCCTGCCAACCCACGCACGGGTCGCCTGACCGCCCCAGCGTGCGGTAAAATGGCGGCCGGCCCCCTTGCGGCAAGCTGAAGGTCAATTGACGTCGCGGGCAGTCGCACGCGGGCCATCGACTCTCGTTCATCATTCCTGGCTTTCCGCGTGACGCACATGCCGCGCTGTCTCGTGGCCTTAGGTTCCAATCTGGGGGATCGGCAGCATTCGCTCGCGAAAGCAATCGATTTGCTCGAGGCCGAACCGCACGTGACCGTGCTGGCCCGCAGCCGTCCGCATGAGACCGCACCCATTGGCGGCCCCACCGGCCAAGGTGTCTACCTCAATGCTGCCGTGTCTCTGCAGACGACCCTCTCGCCCCAGAAGTTGCATAGCGTGCTGATGCGTATCGAAGCCAACTTGGGCCGCACGCGCGAGTGTCGATGGGATGCCCGATCGATTGACCTGGATTTGCTCTTATACGATTCGGTGGTCATCGATGAGCCAGACCTGTCGGTGCCCCACCCCCGCATGGCGTTTCGTCGCTTCGTACTCGAACCGGCCGCCGAAGTCGCTCCCGACATGGTCCATCCAATCATCGGTTGGACCATCGCACGGTTGCTCGAGCATCTCAACACGGCGCCGCCCTACGTTGCTCTCGTGGGCTTGCCCGGCAGCGGCAAGACGCCCCTTGCCAGGCAACTGGCCGCGGCATTCGGCGGACGCTTGATCCCGGATCCCACGAGTAAATCCGGCAAATTCCACCCCGGCAGCTCGTCTGGTCACGCTTACGACCGCCAGATAGAATTCCTCGTCCGCCGCGCAGGCTTGCTGGCATCGCCAAAATGGCCGGAAAATGAACGGCTGGCTGTGAGCGATTTTCACTTTGACCAGTCGTTGGCTTACGCCCGAATTGAGTTGGACGCGGCGGACCTTGCTCGCTTCG
>CAZUPX010000913.1:0-5628 GCA_964622155.1 uncultured Planctomycetaceae bacterium
AGTTCGAACAGGATCACGCCCAGCGAATAGACGTCGCTGCGTCGGTCGGCCTGGTGGCCTTTGCCGCTGGCTTGCTCGGGAGGCATGTAGGCGGGTGTGCCGAGAATGTGGCCGTCGACCGTCATCGTGATCTCGCCTGCCTCGCGACGTGCCAGGCCAAAGTCGATCACGTGCGGCACTCCGTCGAGGTCGAGCATAATGTTGCCCGGCTTGAGGTCCCGATGCACCACCCCCGACTCGTGGGCATGGTGCAGCGCCTCGGCCACCTTCACGATCAACTCCGCGGCTTCTTGAAAGGAAAGCCGCTTTCCGGAAAGCCACTCGCGCAGGTTGGCCCCCTCGATGTAGTCGCTGACGATGTAAATCGTATGGTCATCGCGCCCCACTTCGTGGACGCCGACGATGTTAGGGTGTCGGAGCTGAGCGGCGGCGCGGGCGTCGCGGAGAAAAGCCTCGGTTTCATTGGCATCGAGAGTTCCCTTACGCGGAATCTTGACGGCCACGGTTCGGTCGAGTCGAGTGTCGCGGGCCATCCAGACGCTACCGAACTTTCCGATTCCCAGCTCGCGCACCAGCTCGAACTGCCCAAGGCGTCGCGCCGTGGTGCGATGCGTCTCGGTCGCCTCGTCGCCGAGCAGACTAAACTTGCTGCCGCAGGACGGACAGTCGATCTGGCTAAGGGGCGTGACTTCGACAATCTCGATCGGATTGTGGCAGTGCGGACATTTGACGTGCATGGCGCGGGCTGCTCGATTTGCGCTTTACTGGGCTTTGGAAACGGCCAGCGCCATTATCCAAGCCCCCACGACGGGGTGCAAGTTAGGGCGGCCCCGCTTCATTCAGAATGATTACCACGACGACACAACGACAACACACAAGAAACGATTTGAACGACTGTACGACCACGTTCTTCCTCCTTCCTCTTTCTCTGTGTCCGTCGTGTCGTTGTGGTTCAATTACGCCGAAGACTGATAGAAGCCCCCTCACCCTGCCCTCTCCCACGTCGGGGAGAGGGAGGATGACGGAGACCAGCGCGCCACGGTGAAGACTACCGCGCCACGACGCGGTGGAAGTGCAATTGCACTTCGCCCTCGACGACGCGGCGGACGCCTTCGACCAGGCAGTGCGGCTCGTTGTCCTGCTCGCCGCGGCGGATGATCTCGTCCAGCTTCAGGCCGTGACTGACCGTGAAGGTCGATTGGTAGATGATCTGATTGCCGGCATCGAGCTCGGGCACGATAAAGTGGCACGTGGCGCCGTACGTCAACATGCGGCTGGCAAAGGCCTCGTGATAGGGTCGCATGCCGGGAAAGCTCGGCAACAGGCCGTGGTGCAGGTTAATGATCCGGCCACCGGCGTATTTCCAGCAACTGGCCGGCGGCAGGATGCGCATGTAACGAGCCAGGACCAGGTAGTCGACCTCATACTGGTCGCACAGCTCCATCATCCGCTCGTCGTCGACAACGCCGTCGTCATCACCGATCGACTGCCACTCGACGCCGAACTGTTCGGCCAGCGAGCGGCAGTTGGGCCGATTGCCCAGCATCACCGCCGCTTCGGCCCGAACCTGGCCATCGCGAATCGCACGCAATAACGCCAGCGCCGGCTCGGGACGGATCGTTGTGCAGATGGCCAGCCGTGGTCGGTCTTGGTGCTGCTCGGGGGACCAGACTCTCACCGACAGGCCCTTATAGCGGCCGATGTCGGTCAGTTGTGGACGCAGCGCGGGCCACTTGTCAGCGGCCAGGTCGATGCGCATCAGCATGGCGAACAAACTCTGCTCGTCATGGTCGTACATCTGGATTTCGGCGATGTTGGCCCCCAGGCCAGTTACGTGATGAATGATCGGGTCGGCCAGACCTCGGTTATCGGGCCCGACGGCGGTGATGACGACTTGCATGCGGGGGCGCGACCCTTGTCTTCGAAACGTCAAATTACCGACCATCCGCGTGATGCCGGCGATGATCAAAGTGGCCCTTAGCGGATCTGTTGTCCCTCAATCGCCGCGGCCAGATCGGAGGCACTCGGCCGCGCGATAAAGCGAGTTGGCCGATGAAGCGATTTCACCGTACCATTTCCATCGATCAGAACGACCGTCGGTGCGGCGCTGTCTCCGCCCTCAGGGGTCGAGCCCTTGTTGATCACGTCAATCGCATCCGATAATTCTCGCCCCTCATCGGAAACAACCTTCAAATGAGGAAAATCGCGTTGAGTCTGTGCCGCGGTATCCAGATCCTCGATGGACACAACAATAACATCCGCCCCAACGCGCTCAAACTCCGCATGGTGCGCTTCCAGCTCTTGAAGGTGCGTCATGCAAAATGGACACCACCGGCCTTGAAAAAACACCAGCGCCGTCGGTCGTCCTTGCCTAAAGTGCGATTCGCCGATCGGTGTGCCATCCGCCAATCGGGCGTGAAATTCGGGGATCGTGCTACCGCCGGCCACCGGACCGTTGTAGACGGGCAGAACTGTAAGGGCCAGGAGGAAGTACCATTCCAGGCAAGCGATTGCGACACATCCCAACGCAATTGCAAGCCGCCACCACGCTCTTTGCCGACTGACGGCGAACAGCACGATCAGCGCCGACGCCATGCCACCGATTGGCAGATACCAAGGCGTAATCAAGACCTTGGCCCAAAACACCTGCACAAAAAAGATGATGATAAAACCGATCGACAGGATCATTCCGCTCCACAACAGGTGGCCGGGCGAAATACCTCTCGCGCCGGCCGCGGGAGCGGCAGGTCTGTGGTCCGCGGTCGGCTGGCTGATGCTCATGATCCGATAGCTCCCATTTGGGGTGCGCCTGGAACTGTTTCGGGCCGGAACGCCCGCCATCTTACCAATGCGCCAGCCCGTATCTAAGCGCGCGCTGAGCTTTTCCCGGTTTTTTCGCCGGCGATCCTAAGTTTCTCACCACGCCTGTCAAAGATATTGCAGCCATTGAAACTTTGCACCGGCTCCCTTCGTCGAGTAGGCTAGCATCCGGGTGCGAAAACATTGGCTCAGAGCGATTCCGACGCTCGAGCCCTGCCCTGTGTTCCGTGCGGCCATCGCCCGCCCGTGGGGAGCACTTGCGGGCTTGTTTGGAAAGTCTTCCTTTAGGACTCGTCTCATGAACAAGTTAGCCGGCTCGATCCTGATCCTGTCCGCCGCGGTGTCGGGCCACGGAGTGTTTGTGTTTTTGGCCAGCCATCCCCAGATTCATCGCTACGATATTCCCGGCAGCGTGGCAAATATGGTGTTGGTGGCAATCGCCACGACTGCGGTGCTGGGGTTTTGGGGAATACTGCACCTGATTCGCAAAGAGCCGCCTTGAGCGGTCTCGTCGCAGGCGGCCCTCAAGACCTTAGCCTGGGCCAGTGACCCCTGCATTCCTGCCGACCTCGGCCGACCTCACAATGGCCGGCTACAGACGCCAACCGTCTCACCCTGTCTCGTTGTGATACACTCGTCGCAACAAGTATCGGCGTAGCAGCCGATGACCGCAGGGGTTGGCGATAAAAAAAGCGCCGCAAAATGTCGCCAGGCGCTTGCTAATCCACGAATCGGGCTGTATAAGAACTGTTGGATCAACCTCCGCTTTCCTAATCACATCTTCGAGCTCGGGTTGATCTTAGACACGTCTTGTGCGACGGCCGAGTGATTTCGGTCGGCCTGTGCCTGACCCAAGGCATATGCCTGACCCAAACCACCGGCAGTGCGTAGTACTTTTAACGTCGGAACGGAACGCTTTTTGCTCGTCAGCGGTTGCGTGCGCGCAACTTTCCAATCTGTTCGTATCACATCTTCCTGGAGAGGCTGGTCATGATTCGCAAAGCGTACAACTTGGGGCCCTCGGCCATGGACCCAACGCCGGACGATATCCGACGGCGGAGCGAGGCCATTCGCAAGGCGTGGACTCCGCGCGAACGCGCCCGGCGTTCATCGACGAAGCGCGTCAACTGGACGCCTCCGGTCTTTGCCGAAACTGACTTTGCCGGTTGGGGCGGCTTCGACGGGGACTCGCAGTAGCATCTCGCTCAACGCGGCCTCGTTTGAGGCGATCGATTGGCTTGAACGTGTAAGCCGTGCCAGGCACGCCGGATCAGCGTGTTTGCTGGCGACATCTTCCGAGCGCCTGGCTCGCAACTCATGCGAGCGGCCGGGCGGCTCATCGACGTTTTTCCCGCCGCGCCCAATTCCAGCGCCGCATCAACGAACTTCTAACAGGTGGTTCTGCGCGCCGACGCTTTTTTTTGAGCCGATCGCCTGCTCGCAAGTCCAACCGCCTCGACTCGTTCGAGTATGATGGGTGCGGCAATTGGCAGCGCAACGTTGATGAATCGAATCCCCCGCCTTTTGGCAGCATGAAGCCTTCTCCCGCGATCGACGTCCAGGATCTCAGCAAGACCTACCGCGACGGCCTGTTCGGGCGGCGGCCGATCGCGGCGCTGGCCGGCGTAAGCCTGCAGGTCGGCCGCGGCGAGATTTTCGGGCTGTTGGGGCCCAACGGTGCCGGCAAGACCACGCTGATTAAGGTCCTGCTGGGCATCGTCCGCGCCAGCGGCGGACGGGCCTCGCTCTTGGACCGCAGCGCCGGCAGCCGCGCGGCTCGCAAACAGGTCGGCTACCTGCCCGAGAACCATCGCATCCCACGCCATCATACCGGCAACTCGGCATTGGAGTTTTTTGGCAGCCTGAGCGGGCTGTCGCGGCGCGAGATTCGCCGCCGCCGCGAGCCGCTGTTGGTCGCCGTTGGGCTGGCCGATTGGGGCAGAACCTCAGTCAGAAAGTATTCCAAGGGCATGCTGCAGCGATTGGGCCTGGCTCAGGCCATACTCCACGACCCGCAACTGCTCGTGCTCGACGAGCCGACCGATGGGGTCGATCCAGTCGGCCGCAGCGAAATGCGGGCCCTGTTGGTGGCGCTCAAGGCTCAAGGAAAAACCATTTTCATCAACAGCCACCTGCTTCAGGAGCTGGAGTTGGTCTGCGACCGAGTGGCGATCTTGGATCGCGGGCGATTGTTGTATCAGGGTCGGCTTGAAGAGTTGACCGCTGGCGCTCAACCCGAGGTGCGGTTTGTCGTGGCCGGTGCCGAGGCAGACATGCGGACCGCCGTGGCGGAGTATCCCGCGGCCGAGCTGCGGCCGATTTCGGAGGGCACGTTCGAAGTGCTGCTAAAAACCGGCGATCAACGAGAGATCGACCGCGTGGTCGATCGGCTGCGCAGTCGCGCGATCAGCGTGATTTCGATGTCCCCGCGACGGCAGACGCTGGAGGAGGCCTTTTTGGAAATGCTCGAGCGATATCGGATCAGCGCATGAGACCTTACCTGGCGGTCATTCGCGATTCGTTTCACGAGGCGCTGGTCTCGCGCGTGCTATGGATCCTGCTAGTCGTGACAACGCTGTTTCTATTGGCGCTGGTGCCCCTGGGGTTCATCATCCAAGCCGGGTCGCGCTTGAGCGACGAGGATTTTCTGAGTCGCGAAAAACTGGCGGACAAGATCGTCGCGCAGGGCAACTCGTCCGAGCGGTCGCCGGGCCGGCGGCTCTGGAACCTGATGGATGACTCGACCCGGCAATCGCTGCGGCAAAAACCCAAAGACCCGTTTGCCGCCCGCCAGCGGTTTCGCAATCT
>CAZUPX010000914.1:0-2451 GCA_964622155.1 uncultured Planctomycetaceae bacterium
GTACGACAATGGCAATTGGTGCTCGTACAACACGCTCATGGTAGGCCACGGCCTGATCGCCTTCGGGCTGCTGGCCGCGGCCGGACTCGCGGGACGTGGCCAACAACTTGCCAGTCAGCCTGGGACCGATCAAGTGGGCGCGATCAAGACGCGGCCGTCAGTCGCGGCGGCGTGGATCGACCTGCAAGGTTGGATCGTCTTCGTTCTGGCGGCGCGCCAGTTGTTCGACAATCGCTGGTGGGCGGGCGGAGCATTCGCCGCGCTGGTCGTGCTGTGTGCCGGCCAGGCGTGGGTCTTCCGGCGGCGCCGGTACTTGTACCTGGCGGCCCTGTTGTTCAATCTCACCGGCACGCTATTGGTTCGCGAATTGAACGTCGCGCAGACCTTCGAGACCTTCGTGTATCTCAACCTGGCGCTGCTGGCATTGCCGGTCGTGGCCTGGCTCTTGATCGAGTTACACAGCATCCGCCGCGGCGAGGCCAAGCCGTGGCTGCGCGCCACGCCGGTGCATCGCGTTTCCACTCACTTCGCGGTGACGGGGTTGGCCATCATGGTCGGGCTTGGCCTGTATGGCGACGCGGCGCAGTTTCAAACGGTGAGCACTGCACACGGACTCAACTGGCTGGCATTGGCCGCCGTCGTTGTAGCGGTTCTGGCCTGCCTGTGGGACGCGATGATGGTCGATTCGATCGGGGCATTGTACTTTGTGGGCCTTGTCGCGTGCGGCATGCTGGTGGACCAGTTCGACTTGCCGCCCAAATGGCTGCTGTGGACCGGCAACATGGTGGTCGCCGCCTATGCCGTGGCCACCAGCTATCTGTGGAGTCGACGAGACACACTGCGACGCGTCGCCAGCAGCCTGCGCATTCCCGCGCGCACCGGCGACCAGTTTTCGCACTTGAGCTGGCTGGTACCGTTGAATTTGTTATTGGCGGCGTCGGTAGTCTTCCTGACCGGCGTTGTCGAGCTGACCGAACACAATCAGCAGCTTCGAATTCTGGCGTCGCAAGCGACCCTTGCGCAAGTGGTCAGCCTGGCTTTGCTGGCCCAAGGCGACCGGCGGCGCGGCTTGCAAAGTCTGACTCTGCAACTCGGCGCGGTGGCGGCGGCCATGTTTGGTTGGGCCTGGCTCGACGTGGCAACGACCTTGACGCTGTTGCACGCCCTGGTCGTGTTGGGCGCGGCCCTTGCCGTGGTGGCGGCCCTGTATGGGTTCGGGCTGATTAAATTCTTGAGCGAAACGAGCGACTGGCTGGCCGCGGCGCGGCGCATCACGGCGCCTTTGGCGGCGCTGTCGGCCGCGTCGATCGTGGTCGCGTTGGGAGTCGAAGTGGTCGAGTTCGCTGACGTGGGCTCCGTCGCCATCGCCTGGCCGGCGATTGTCGTGGTCGGTTTGACTCTGGCGGGGCTGGCGGCCGCGGCGCTGTCGGCGGCCGTGCTGCCCGGACGCGATCCGCTGAATTTGTCCCAGCGCGGTCGCACGCTCTACGTGTACGCGGCCGAAGTGGCGCTGGCCTTGTTGTTCGTCCACATTCGCGTGACGATGCCCTGGCTGTTCACGGGATTCTTCCAGCAGTACTGGCCGTTGGTGGCGATGACGGTGGCGTTCCTGGGCGTTGGATTTGCCGAGTTCTGCCGCCGACGCGGTCAAATGGTTTTGGCCGAACCGATCGAGAACACCGGAACGCTGTTGCCGGTGCTGCCCGTGCTGGGCTTCTGGGCGGTCGATTCGAACGTTCACTACTCGCTTCTGCTTTTGATCGTGGGCGTGCTGTATGCGGGACTGTCGATCGCGCGGCGGTCGTTTGGCTTTGGCATTCTGGCGGCGCTGGCGGCCAACGGCGGGCTATGGTATTTCCTGCACAGCCAGCAAGGGTTTGCGTTCTTTGCCCATCCTCAGGTTTGGCTGATACCGCCCGCGCTGTGCGTGTTGGCGGCGGCCTATTTGAATCGTCGTCAAATGGGCGAAGCGCAAATGACGGCCGTCCGCTACACGACGTCGATGGTTGTTTACGTTTCGTCGACGGCAGACATCTTTATCAACGGCGTGGCTCAGAACCCGTGGCTTCCCTTGGTGCTGGCCGGGTTGTCGATCCTGGGCATCATGGCCGGCATTCTATTGCGCGTGCGTGCATTTCTATTTCTGGGCACGAGCTTCTTGGGACTGGCTCTGTTCACCATGATCTGGCACGCGGCGGTGGATTTGGACCAGACGTGGATCTGGTACGCCAGCGTCGTCGTGACCGGGATCTTGATCCTGATTCTGTTCGCCACGTTCGAAAAGAAGCGGCAAGAGATGCTCGACGTGCTCGAGCGGATCAAGCAATGGGAAGCGTGAGTGGGAGGGGTTAGGGGCTGGGGGCTGGGGATTAGCGGTTGGGAGGCGCAGTCAGGACATAGGTGGCGCTTTTGGTTCAGGACATGGGTGGCGCTTTGTTGGTTGAGGTTACA
>CAZUPX010000915.1:0-4258 GCA_964622155.1 uncultured Planctomycetaceae bacterium
AAAACCCCGAATTTCAACGGGCTGTTAGGCCTACCGGCCGCATCGGTGGACTTATCGGGTCTAATCCCGTCCCTCATGCCGCGGTCGTTGACGCGCCTGGGGTCGTCGACCAAACTGATGACGTGCCCGCGACTTTTCGCGTTTGCTCCCGCCGCCACACCCGCTGAGTTTCTCTTGCCATGCACACAAAGCCAGCGATCGGAAAAATCCTGTTTGCTTGCCTGGGACTATCGACCGTTTATCCTTTGTCAGTTCAGGCCGAAAACTGGCCCCAGTGGCGTGGGGCGAAGCTCGACGGCGTCAGTCACGAAAAGCCGCTGCCCCTGTCGTGGAGCAAGACCGAAAACGTCGCCTGGCGGGTCGAGCTGCCGGGCCCGGCCGGGTCGACCCCGGTCGTCTGGAACGGCCGCATCTACCTGACTTCATCCGACGGAAAGGACCTGGTGCTGTTGGCCATCGGCGCCGACGGCCAACAACTGTGGCGCCGCGTGATCTCGGGCAACAACGAGAGTGTGCGTGGCGATGAAGGCAACTACGCTTCCCCATCGCCATCGACCGACGGAAAGCACGTCTGGGCCATGGTCGGGACCGGCCAGTTGGCGTGCTTCACCGCCGACGGCAACGAGGTCTGGAAGTTCAATTTGCAGGACCGCTACGGCAAGTTCGACATCGCGTTCGGCATGACGTCGACGCCCGTGCTGGACAAGGGGCGGCTGTACTTACAGTTGCTGCACAGTAGTGGAGCGAACGTGCTGGCGCTCGACCCGGCCACCGGCAACGAGATCTGGAAGCAAGCTCGTCAAAGCGACGCCCGCGCGGAGTGCGAGCACTCGTACGCCTCGCCCGTTTTGTATCGCGACGGCGGACTGGAGTTGCTGCTGACGCACGGCTGCGACTACGTCGTCGCCCACCAACTCACCGATGGCGCCGAAGTCTGGCGCTGCGGCGGCCTGAATCTCAAGAGCAAGTACAACCCGACTCTGCGGTTCGTGGCTTCGCCCCTGGCCGTGCCGGGACTGGTGATCGTCCCCTCGGCCAAGAACGGACCGGTTTTGGCGCTCGATCCGGCTAGTCGCGGCGACATTACCGACAGCTCGCAGGATCATTTTTGGAGTCGCGCGCACAACACGCCCGACGTGCCTTCGCCGCTGGCGGTCGATGGGCTGGTCTATTTGTGCCGCGAGGACGGCACACTGATCTGCGTCGACGCCAAGAGTGGCAACGAACACTACATGAAGCGGACGCACGCCGATCGGCATCGAGCATCGCCAGTCTATGGCGACGGCAAGATTTATCTTACCGCTCGCGACGGCACCGTGACGGTCGTCAAGCCGGGCACTGAGTTCGAGGTATTAGCGACCAACAAGATGGAAGAATCGATGTCTTCGTCGCCGGCCATCTCCGACGGGCGCATCTACTTACGGACGTTTCAGGCGCTGTACGCCGTTGAGATGCCAAAAAAATAGTGTAGGAGCACACGTCGATTCCCACCCGCCGCGAAAAAATCGAAGCCATGCTGGCCGACGAACCGGCCGATACGTTCTTGCGTTATAGCCTGGCCCTGGAACTGGACAAGGAAGCTCGGCACGACGAGAGCCTGGCCGAATTCCGGCGTCTGATGACCGCGTCGCCCCCCTACGTTCCGGCCTTCTTCATGGCCGCCCAGCAGTTAGCCCGTCTGAATCGTGTCGACGAGGCCCGCACCGCGCTACGCGATGGCATCGAGCAGGCCCGCGCCACCGGCGACACGCACGCCGCCGGCGAGATGAGCGAGTTTCTGGCGAGTCTTGGCGCGCTGGGCGAGTAGGAAGACAGTAGACAGTAGTCGGCATACGGGGTACGAAGAGACCGAGGACAAAAGAAAGGTGACCGTGATTCCCCCTGTCTACCGTCTACCGTCTACTTGCATCGACGGCCTCCAGCAGAAGTTCAATTTCTCCTCACACCACGCCGCCACGCTCAGCAATCTGGCCTCGCTCCAGGCGGGTCCGATGAGTTGCAGTGCGATGGGCATGCCGGCGGCCGTCAGGGCACAGGGGATGCAGACGGTGGGAACCCCGGCGTGACTCCAGGGAGAATTGAAGCGCGGATCGCCGGTCGTGGACAAACTGGCAGGGGCCGCCGTCGGAGTCGCCGGCGTGACCAGCGCGTCGACACCCGAAAGGCTCCGGGCTACTGCATTGCGAAACTGCGTCTGGTGCACAAGGGCCTCTTGATAATCGGCCATTGAGGTCGCAAAGCCCTCGTCGAGCAACGCCGCAAGACTGGGGCCGTACCCAGCGCGTGGAGCTCCGAATTCCCGGCGATGAAAGTCGGCGGCTTCCGCGGCCATCAAACGACGGTGCATGACGTGGACCTGGTCAAAGCCCGAGGGTAACGCGACGTGGACCAGCCGGGCACCATGATCGGCCAGCACGTCGAGGGCTTCGCGGGTGACACGAGCCACTTCGGCGTCCGCTTGTTCAAAGAAATACGCGCCGAGCACGCTCAATCGGGGAGGCTGAATGGCTCCAAGAGGAGCACTGCTGGACAAGGCAGCAGTGGCACCCGGCAGTTCAAATTCCTCCCGCGGTACTGACGCCGGATCGCGGGGATCGTCGCCGGCGATCGCGGACAACATCACGGCACAGTCGGCCGCTGTGCGGGCCATGACTCCCACGTGGTCGAGATGAAAGGAGACTGGCACGACGCCGGCGCGGCTCGTGCGGCCAAATGTTGGCTTGCACCCGGCGACGCCGCAATAGCTGGCCGGCCGCGTGATCGACCCACCGGTCTGCGATGCGATCGCGCCCAGGCACATTCCCAAGGCCACGGCGGCGGCCGATCCGCTGCTGGACCCGCCCGGTGTGTGCTCGAGGTTCCACGGGTTGCGCGTCGGCGAAGGATCGAAGCAGGCAAACTCCGTGGTCACTGTCTTGCCCAGAATGATCGCGCCGGCCGCTCGCAGCCGCTCGACCACCGTGGCGTCGCCGCCGACAGCGCGCGGATTGGTCAGTTGCGAGCCGGCGCGCGTCGGCATGCCGGCCAGGTCGACGATGTCCTTGATTCCAATTGGGATACCGTGCAATGGTCCGCGATCGTTGCCCTGTGCCAACTCCTTGGCCGCGAGCTCGGCAGCCGCCATCGCCCCGCTGTCATCGACGAGTACCCAAGCGTGCACATGCTCATCCAAGCGGTGAATCTGCGAAAGCGCACCGTTGACGAGGTCTTGCGGCGTTACGTCGCAACGGCGAATCGCACGCGCTGCATCGATGATTGTTTCAGGCGTGTTCACAAACGTCGGTAATACCAGAGGAACCGAACAGTTGACAGGGGACAGCCGGCAAACGAAATCGGCCCGCTGCCTCCTACCCGCAGTACCCTATCCTCTCCGGCTCCTTCGATTGCAAAACTACCCGCGTCAGGTGACAATAGGTACCTGGGGCAAGAAGTCGACAGGAGCCGCTGGGGTGGCGAAAAGGCGGTTCATGAACGTGGTGAAGACGCGGGGCGCCAAATTCGACGCGGGCGAAGTCGTCGTCACGCCCGCCGCATCGGCTGCCCTCGAAGCTCACGGTCAAAAGGTTGACGATCTGTTGGCACGCCATCAGGCCGGCGACTGGGGCGACGTCTCGCACCAGGTCCGTGCCGTCAACGAACGTGGCCTCGCCGAACGGTTCAATCTGCAGTCAGTCTACGCGATCGCATCGGGTGAGCGGGTGGTCGTGGTGACCAATGGGGAGCGGTCGTTGACCATGGTTCACCTGGATGTAGACGCCTGCTAGGTCATCCCGGAGCGATCTCATGGGTGGCAAGCACTTCAGCTTGAGCGTGTCGCTGCTGGTCGTTGCCACCGTGATGCCGATTTCGCGCGGCGAAGATTCCAAACAGCTTTTGCCCAACGGGTCATTTGAAGAGGGCGAAGACCGGCCGGCTAACTGGCATCTCGTAGGGGACGGGGCGTGGTCCAAAGGCTCCGCGCGCGGCGGCGACCGTTTTGTCACGGCGACGTCGGACGGCCACAAGCAATCCTGGCAAAGTGGCGCTTTCGAGCTATCACCTGGCGTCGACTACCGGTTGGAGGGCTGGGTCCGCTCGCCAAAGGGTAAAGGCCGCCTGCGCGTGGTCGATGTCGACGAGCGAGGCGGTCGCCTCGGTCTGGACATCGTGACTCCAGGCGTCCACGACGCTGTCGATTGGCGGTATGTCGCCGTGGAGTTCAAGAACCACCAGCGCCATGCAGTCGTCTCTCTTGAGGCCGAGGGAAATGCCGATTTTG
>CAZUPX010000916.1:0-10385 GCA_964622155.1 uncultured Planctomycetaceae bacterium
GAAGGTTGAAGCAAACGGGTGCCCGCTGGCGTGTCCGCCGCGTCAACCGCATGGCCGGCCTCTGTACCTGCGTTTACAGCGATCACTGGGAAGCTTACTGGGCCAACGCCGCCTAAACGCCGGAATCCACTCGCGCACCCGCTGTGCCGCGTCGTTGGCGTTTGACGCGTGTCATGCTAGAATCGCGCTGTTCCGGGCGGCTAGCTCAGTTGGTTAGAGCGCCATCCTCACACGGTGGAAGTCAGAGGTTCGAGTCCTCTGCCGCCCAGTTGCTCGATCACGATACCCCGGGAAACAATGGACTTCTCGGGGTTTTCGCGTTTTGCTGCAAGACGATCTACGCGTCGGATCCCGACAAAACGGATGCTTGCTGCGCCTGAAAATGCGCCGCCTTCTCAAAGTGCTCATCGGTCACTTGGAGGTAATGCTCGCGGGCCACAGCTTGCGAATTGCCGATCCACTGGCAGACCGCGTGCGCGGGGAAGTGCTCGGACAGTTCCGTCTGGCGGATCCTGCGCAGGTTTTGGAACAGCTTGAGCCACGGATTCAACCCGGCCTTGCGGATGATGCTTTCGAGTTGGGTCCGCAAGTTCGCGCTGGCGTCCCGATAGCGGGTGATGACAAACTCAGAGCCCTGCCCGCCCAAGTCATCCCGCACTTCGTCGAGGTACGGTCGCAGTTCGGGGAACAAGGGGATCACGCGGCTTTCCTTCCCATCGTGGTGCGCTGTCTTGGGGCTGTGCACCGTCAGCCGGCTGCGCTCCCAGTCGACCGATCCATGATTCGGAAACGCCAAACCCCAACGCCACCGCTTGAGTCCCTTCATTCGCGTCGCAAGCGGCCAACACCTGGCCACGGAATTCATTCGTGTACCCTTCCATCGGCCACCTCCTTGAGATGGCTCTAGCTTAACTAAGCCTCCCAGAGGGCGCTAGAGGGTCCGTGGATACGCTCTAGTCTGCGCAGAGATCGTCGCTTTGTCTCAGCCTCCCGCATTTCATCAACTGGGGGGTTGTGGCGTTAATCTTTGCGCAGTCTGCTGCTCTTCACGCCTGATGGCAAGGCTTTGAATGAGGCCGACTCCTCAGTCCGAAGCTTCAAACTCTCGGATCATCGATTATGGGAAGTTGGTGGCGATTGGATTTCAGCGGGATAAGGCGTATCCAACGAGCGGCCCGTCGCTTGCAATCCACGGGCTTTTCGACAAACTGATCCTTGGCAAACGCTATCACGCGTCAATAGTTCGACTGGTTTACGCGCCGGCGGGTCGCGTGGGCCGATTTGCTCTGCCCATCGAACGCTCAATTTGAGCGCCAATCGCTCAATCCGCGGTCGGGCAGAGTCGCTTCCTGGGAAGCGGTCGCGGTACACGTCAATCGATTGACATGCTTGGGACGCACCCGTCTTGCAACGGCGGCTTGACATGCCGTATCGGAACTTTACTCGCATCGTGTCTGCAACAAGGAGGGCTAGTTATGATGCCACATCGGCGTTTCGTTTCGTCGCTCGTTTTGATGCTCGTGGCGGCATCGTGCCAAAGTGCGCTTGCCGGCCGGCACGGTGGGGACCGCGGGCACCGCGGTGATTGTGGCGACTTCGGTCGGCCCTGCGAAATCACCTATCAAACCGTCACGAGCAGCATCATGGTGCCGACGATGGTCCCTGAAACCCGCACGGTTAATTTCGTCGAGTGTCGCGACGAACAACGAGAGTACCACGTCACCGTTTTCCGACAAGTGCCGGAAACGCGGTCCGTCGAATACGAGTACTTTGTGCCCACTTACGAGAAACGAAGCCGCGAGATGAGTTACACGGTTTGTAAGCCCATCATGACGACTGAGCAGCGGCAGGTTACCGGCATGGTGCCAGCGGCGGAAACGCGCCAAGGCACACGCCGGGTTTGCAGCATGGTGCCCGTCACTCGAACCCGAATGGTGTGCGAAGATCATGGAAGCTGGCAGCAAGTAGCTCGGACGTACAAGGTCGGTTGCGGAGACTGTGCTGAAACCTACACGCGCATGTGCAAGGTTTGGGCTCCCAAATACGAGAGGCGCGAGGTGCAGTACACAGTCATGCGACCACAGATCCAAGAAGTCCCCTACCAATACACGGTGACGGTGTGTCATGCGCAGACAGAGACGCGAGAGGTTCAAGTGTGCAACTTTGTTCGAGAACGGCAAACTCGCCAGGTTCCCTACACTGTTTGTATTCCGCAGCGGCACACCGGAACGCGCGAAGTGACGACGTGTCGCATCCTGCCGGAGGAAGTAACCAGGACTTGCACGGTGCAGGTGCCCCACACCGCCCAGCGTCAGGTGACCATCCAAGTTTGCCGCATGGTCCCCAAGACGATTACCGAGCAGGTGCCGGTCTGCGCGCCGTGCGATGGCTATTGGGATCACAGCGTGCCTCCACGGGCGACTCGCCCTGCCCGGTGGGATGACGAAGTCGAGGGACCAGTGTACGTTGTGACGCCTCGGCTCGCTCGACGCAGCCAGTACCTGCGCCGCGGCCAGACGGATGACGAAGTTGAGGGACCAGTATGGGTTGTGACGCCCCCAGACGATAACCTACGTCGGCCGAGCTGGCGATCGCGGCGGTGAGGCAGATAGCCAATCTCAGGAATACCGGCAAATATAAAACCCAGTGTGCTGAGGCACACTGGGTTTTTTGGGGTCTTTGATAAACCGGGGGCGCGTGCTTCTCTCATCGGCCAGTCTTTCGTATCTTTCCTCGGACTAGGCGACTGCTACGAAGAAGCACGCGGTTTCTCACGTGGGGGGTTGTGCCGTTAATCTTTGCGCAGTCTGCTGCTCTTCACGCTCGATGGCACAGTCACTTCTGAGGATCGACTCCAGGCATCGGCGTTTGTTTTTTGGTTTCCAGTCACAATGGAGAGGAGTACATCATGACTCGATTCCACGTGCTAAGTCTCCTGCTGGTTCCCGCATTGGTGCTGGCGCTGTCACAAGACGCCGAGGCACGCCGTTGCCGCGGCGGACATTGTGGTGCATCAGCCTGCGCTAATGGCGCCTGCGAGACCGCCGCAGCCACCGCTAATGCCGCTGCGCCGGCTGAAGGCCAAGTGAACGTGGCGCCAGCCCCGGCCCCTTCGCAGGGCGCTCAGGCTGCCCCTGCAAAGCCTGTCGACGACCAGGCTCAGTCCGCGACGGCGGTTCAGAAGCAGGCGCCGGCGAGGCTCACACGTCGAGCCGCCCGACGACTCAGGTAGTGGAATAGCAGCCACGAAGGTTGCTCAGGTGACGTGTGCAAACACGTCACAGGTTTCTGCAAATCACCGATGCCCGGCACATAGGACGTGCCGAGCGTCGGTTTTTTTTTACGCATGAGTTACAAAAAACGCATAGCGGAAAGCTATGAATCCAACGGGGCGAGCCTGACCCGTGCACGCGGCCCACGCCCCACCCAGACCGTCACGGCCTGCGAGACGATCACGATTGCCGAACCGATGACCAGGGCGGTAAAGCCGATGTTGAGCAGCCCCTGGACGAGCTTTTGGTTGACGCCGCCGATCTTCCACCCATCGGCAACCATCGAGCTGAACGGACCGGTAATCATCTGGTAACCGGCCGTGAGCGTCGTGGCGATGACGAACAGCATCGGCAAAATGGTCAACGGCGCGTAGCGGCCTCGGCCGGAGTTTACCATGACGGTTGTGACGACCGCCAGCGCGATGACCGCCAGCGTTTGATTGGCGATGCCGAACATAGGCCAGATTGTGTCGATCGAACCGGTCCAGATCAGCCCTCCCCAGGCGGCGGTGACTGCCGCTGTGGAAAGGATCGACCCCGGAAGCCAGTCGGTGCGGTCGAAGGCCGGATAGACTTTGCCCAAGGCCTCTTGCAACAAGAACCTGGCGATGCGCGTGCCGGTGTCGATCGTGGTGAGGATGAACAGCGCCTCGAACATGATCGCAAAGTGGTACCAATACTTGATCACCGATTCGAGATTGACGGCGCCGCCAGCCAGGCGATGCATGGCGTCGCGAAAGATCTGAGCCATGCCCACGGCTAGCGTGACCGCTCCGCCCGTGCGCCCGCGTAGCGACTCGCCGCCAACCTGCTGTTCGATCTGGGCGAGGTTGTCGGTCGTTGCGTCCATTTGCGCCAGCTTGTCGGCATAGTTGGAAACTTGCGACAGGTCGATGTTGATGGCCCAGTAGTCTCCCTGCGGCAGCGACGCTGCTGCGATCAAGGCCATGATTCCCACCAGCCCCTCAATCAGCATCGCGCCGTAGCCAATCACGCGGACGTCGCTCTCTTTGTTGATCATTTTGGGCGTCGTGCCCGAGCTGACCAGCGCGTGAAAGCCCGAAATCGCGCCGCACATGATGCAGATAAAACAGAAGGGAAAAATCGCGCCCTTGAAATAGGGTCCACCACCACCCGCGAACAAATCGTTGACCATCGGAGCTTTTAGCTCGGGATTGGCCACGATCACGGCACCGACCAAAAGGGCGACCGTGCCGATCTTTAAGAAGCTCGACAGGTAATCTCGCGGGCACAACAGGAGCCAGACGGGCAGCACCGAGGCGATAAAGCCGTAAACACATATCGCCATGATCGTCTCGTTGCGCGAGAGCTGAAAATACGGCTCCAGGGGCGACCCGGGAATCCAGTTGCCGGCCACGGTGGCGGCCAGCACGGCCGCGGCGCCGATAGCCGAAGCCTCGACCACGCGACCCTTGCGAAGCTTGTACATGTACAGCCCGATCGCCAGTGCGATGGGCACCGTGCAGGCGATCGTAAACGTGCCCCACGAGCTGCCAGGCACGGCTTGCGTCACGCCGGCTGGCAACGTGAGAGTACCAGCGGTGGTTGGCTTCAGTGGCGAGGCACCCTCTGCGTCATCGTCAGCCGGTCGTGCGGTGGCGATCGTAAACGGCTCGCTGCGCGAGACGGCCGCGCCGCCGGGATACGTGATCCGCGTGCCTGAAGAATATGTAGCGTAGTGGCGACTTTCGTCTGAACGCAGCGTGGCCTCGCCACCTTCGGGCAGTTGGAACTGCGTGCCGGCGGCCAGCTTGATCTCTTCGCCACCGAGAGCCTTGACTACGACAAGTCCCAGCCCCGACAGCGCAATGATCACGACGAACAGGATGGCGATCGACGCGGTGCCGCCGGCCAGAGAACCGACTTCAGCACGTGCGATCTCAGCCAGCGAGCGGCCGCCACGGCGCACCGACGCTGCCAACACCAGCATGTCCTGCACGGCCCCCGCCAGGCACACACCCACGGCGATCCATATCAGGCCCGGCAGATAACCAAATTGGATCGCCAAAACCGGTCCAATCAGCGGACCAGCACCACTGATGGCGGCAAAGTGATGGCCGAATAACACCCATTTGTGCGTCGGGTGATAATTCTGGCCGTCGTTGAACGTGTGTGCGGGCGTGACGCGGCTGTCGTCGAGCGCCGCCACCCTGGCTGCCAGAAACGCGCTATAAAACCGATAGGCGATTGCCAAGCAGGCCAGGATCACGAGGATCAACGGCATCGCGTGCATCGGCAGCACCTGACCGATTGGCCGATGGGCAGGCCAAATCGTTCGCTCAATGGGCCTTTTCTTGAGGAATTCGCATTGCGTAGAACGACCGCCACACGAATATGAGCGCCACAAGCAGCATGCCCACGCCGACGTATGGCGTATAGTCCATCGTTTCGCTGACGTGGGCCTTATCCTTCATTTCGACGGCGATCTCCACGGCCAGCAAGCCGAACAACGTCGAAAACTTGATGATCGGGTTCAGAGCGACCGAAGTGGTGTCCTTGAACGGATCACCGACGGTATCGCCGACCACCGACGAAGCATGCAGCGCAGTGCCCTTCTCGCGAAGATCGACTTCCACGTACTTCTTGGCGTTATCCCACGATCCGCCCGAGTTGGCCATCGAGATCGCCTGAAACAATCCAAAGACGGCGATCGAGATCAGGTACGCAACAAAGAAGTTCGGGTCGAAAAAGGCGAAGGCGAGCGTGATGGTCATGAGGGCGATGAAAATGTTCCACATCCCCTTCTGCGCGTATTGCGTGCAGATGCGTACCACGGTCTTCGAGTCCTCAATGTCGGCCTCGGTTTTGTTGAGGTCCAGGTTTTTCTTGATGAATTCCACGGCTCGATAGGCGCCGGTTGTCACGGCTTGCATCGACGCGCCCGAGAACCAGAAAATCACCGAGCCGCCGCAGATGAAGCCCAGCAGCACGGGAGCGTCGGTCAGGCTGATGTGCAGCAGGCCCGCCTTGCCCAGCAGCAGAATGATCGAAAAAATCATGGTCGTGGCGCCGACCACGGCGGTGCCGATGAGCACCGGCTTGGCCGTCGCCTTGAAGGTATTGCCGGCCGAGTCGTTCGCCTCGAGGTAGTGTTTTCCGCCCTCGAAGTCGGGATCGAAGCCAAACTGGCTTTTGATTTTTTCGCGGATGCCCGGCACTTTTTCGATCTGCGACAACTCGAAAACGCTCTGCGCGTTGTCGGTCACCGGGCCATAGCTGTCGACGGCAATGGTGACCGGGCCCATGCACAAAAAACCAAAAGCCACCAGGCCGAACGCGAAGATCGAGCCCACGCCGACCATGGCCTGTCCCTTGACCAGTTCCACCTGCATGAGGTTATTGAGGTTATCGGCACCCATCATGCTGACGAAATAGGCGCCTCCCATGAGGCCCGCGATCAACAGCCCCATCCAGAAGGCGCTGAAGTAACCCGCGACCAGGCCGGAGAGGATTGTCAACGAGGTGCCCCCCTCGCGCGAGGCGGTGACGATTTCATGCACGTGCTTGGAGTGCGAGCTGGTAAACACCTTGGTGAATTCGGGAATCAGTACGGCGGCCAGGGTGCCGCAACTGATGATCAAGGCCAACTGCCACCATAGGGCGGGCATCGCTCTGCCGGCCACTTCCAGATCGCTGATCAGTAGCCAACTCATGAAAAACGACGTTGAGATGCAAAGCGTGGCAGCGATCCAGATCAGCCGGCTCAGCGGCTCCTCGAAGTTGAATTCCTTTTTTCCGCGATACTTATTCTCCGAGATCGCCTGGTTCGCGAAGTACGACACGCCGGACATGAAGTCCATCAAGAATCGCATCGCGAAAATCCACACGATCAATTTCGCTTGCAAATCGGATTGTGATTGGGGAATGGCCAGCGTGATGAAGGAAATCAAGGCCACGCCGGTCACGCCATAGGTTTCGAAGCCGTCGGCCGTCGGACCGACCGAATCGCCCGCGTTGTCGCCCGTGCAATCGGCGATCACGCCGGGGTTGCGCGGGTCGTCTTCCTTGACGTTGAACACGATTTTCATCAGGTCGGCGCCGATGTCGGCGATCTTGGTGAAAATACCGCCGGCAATCCGCAACGCAGACGCGCCCAACGATTCACCGATGGCGAAGCCGAGGAAGCAGTAGCCAACGATGTTGCGATCCACGAACAGCAGGATGATGACCATCATCACCAGTTCGAGCGAAATCAAGAACAAGCCGACGGACATCCCGGCGCGCAACGGGATATTCACGACGTCCCACGGCTGTCCGCGCAGCGAGGCAAAAGCGGTGCGGGAGTTGGCGTACGTGTTGACGCGAATTCCGTACCACGCCACGCAATAGGAACCGCCCATGCCCACCACTGAAAACAGCAACACGAGCAAAGCGGTCTGGAGCGGTTCGCCCTGCAACGCCATGAAGTAGTACGTCATCGCGCTGCCGATGATCGCAAATAGCATGATCAGGAACTTGCCCTGTTGAATGAGATACGTCTTGCAAGTTTGAAAGATGATCTCGGAGATGTTGAGCATCGATTCGTGCGCCGGCAGGGCCTTGATCTGATAGAACAGATACAAGCTGATTCCCAGCGTGCCGGTGATTACCAAGGCACCGTAAAACAAAAGGTTCCAGGCGCTGATCTCTTGCCCCGCGATGTTGAAATGGCCGGCGTGCAAATCGGGAATCGCCAACTGGGCCTCGCCCGCCAACGCGTTCGATCCCGAGAGCAGGCATAGTGCGAGTGACGCGATGATCACGGCCGTCGCGCGGCGCGGTAAGGTCCGAAGAAATCTCACGATTTGTCTCCCGATACTTGTGTTACTCGTTCAGTTTTCTCGATTCAGTGTTCGTCGTCGCCGAGGATTGCGTCGCTGGGATTCTCGCGATCAGGCAGTCCCCGGATCATTGACTATGTTGAAGTCGGCCAACTGGGCCTTGGAGGGATGGAAATCGGTGCCACGGCACACCGGGTGCGACAGGCCAAAGCGGCGGCACACGCGCGGGAGCACTTGCCGCCGGCCATGAAGCCGACAGCCGGTGGTCACCCCTGTCGCGAGCCAACAAAACTGCATCAACAGCCGCCCTTAGCCGACATCGGAACGCCCACGGCAGACCCCGCACAAGCTACCGTATCGGTGACTTGGCTGAGCCCACAAAACGCAATCGAGATTCCGACGGAAAGTAATGTCCTCGTGAGTGATAAGCAATGCGTGACACGCACTAGCACTGGGGGCGTGCGCGCCTCGATGCCTTTCGCGGGCCCCAGCCGGGGTGCTCACCACGTGAAGCCAAAAAATGTAGTTCACCTGCCCAAATATGTCAACCGAAGTTGGTTTGCGTGCGGCAATTCGCGCCTGGCGTGGTCTTGAGCAACGATTTAACCCGAAAAAATGCTGCGTTTGCGCCGTCCAGCGCGACCCCGAGGCAAGCGGGGCGTTGTAAATCTCCTTGAATGCGGGAAACCCTCAAGACCTACACCGGCACGGGGAGCGACATGCCACACCGCTATCACCGGAGGCACGCTCAGCGATTCGCGCAACGAAACCGCCCGTCCGGCGATCGCACTCGCTTGCTCACAGGCTGCGGCCTACTACAATTTCCCTGAAGTTTGACCCTGCAGTCGAGAGACCCCTCCGAATGTCCTCGCATCCGTTCGAACATGACACCCTGGGTCCCCCGGATGATCGCAGATCACTGGCGCCCGGCGAACCTTTTAGGAGGGAGCCTGTCGCACCCGCGAGCAGGCGGATCGCGCTGCCCATCTTCCTCTTCGCGGCGACCTGTCTTACCACGTTGCAGGTGGGCGGTTGGGCATACGCGGTGCCACTGATGCTCACGTTGTTGGCGCACGAGCTGGGCCATTTTCTACAAGCGCTTCGCTATGGCGTGCCGGCCAGTTTACCGTATTTCATTCCGATGCCGGCGCGACCACTGGGCACGATGGGCGCCGTGATCGCGATGGGCGGCAACATGGGCAATCGGAAATCCCTGTTTGACATCGGCATTTCCGGTCCGTTGGCTGGCCTAGTGCCAGCTCTTATCTGTTCCATCGTGGGTTTGAAACTTTCGCACGTGGTCACGGCGGCCGACGACATCGGCGAGCCGCTCTTGTTCAAGTTCTTGGTTTGGTGGATACATGGACCGCTTGGTCCCGGCGAAACGGTCGCCGTCCACCCGCTCGCCTTCGCTGGCTGGGTTGGAATTTTCATTACCGCACTGAACCTGTTCCCCATCGGTCAACTCGACGGCGGTCACGTGCTTTATGCTCTGTTACGGCGTAAGGCACACATCATCGCTACGATCTTGCTGATGGCGGCCATCTTTGCCGTGGTCGTGACGCAAAATTATTCATGGCTGCTGATGCTCGTCTTGCTGACGATCATGGGCCCCAACCATCCGCCCACTGGTGACGACGACATCCCGCTGGGCCGCGGCCGTACGATTCTCGGCTGGCTGACCCTGGCGTTCGTGATCATTGGTTTCACGCCGCGGCCGTTCATGTAGGGGATAGGGAACAGCAGGACAAATGATTTATCCTCGTATCCAAGGGCGTTCGGCCTACTGTCTAACGTCTCCCGTTGCCTGCTAGCTCTTGATTCGCCGTCCGCGGATCGCCATATTGACTGTACATCTATCTAGTACCCATCCAGGGTCTTGACGCTCAAGCGGTCGATGCACAGGAGGCGAGAACATGGCAGGAGTCGTGAATGAACAGGCTCGCCGCGGCATGAGCTTGTTCGAAGGCGAGACGGTCGAAACGCCCGACAGGCTGCCCCTGCACCTGACGGTTACCGATCGCGACACGATCGACGAGCTCGCCTCCTATACGAACCTCGATGAACGCGAGCATTTTGCCCTGAATGCCTTGCGGATTGGCGTCTTGGCCCTGCGTCAGGCCCGCGGCCGCGTTGATGGCGACGTAATCCAGCGCGAAACGCAACGGATGCTAGCCGGTTTGCAGACCCAACTGACGGCACACGCTTCGGCCGTCAACGAAAAGCTCACCAGTTCGCTCAAGGAGTACTTCGAGGGTGCGCGAGTGGATTCCGGCGTTTAGGCGGCGTTGGCCCAGTAAGCTTCCCAGTGATCGCTGTAAACGCAGGTACA
>CAZUPX010000917.1:0-4704 GCA_964622155.1 uncultured Planctomycetaceae bacterium
ATTGACGGGCAGTGAAGTTGGGCCACAGCTTCTCCTGCGGCTGTATCAGTCGGCGTTCGATGTCGTCTCGAAGCAGACTGGTTACACGCTGCAAGACATCGTCGCTAAAATCTACTTGGCCTTCAAGGAACGTGCAGAAGAACTGGGGGAAGGCTTCTTGGAAACAGTCCTCCACGACGCCATTTATGGCCCTCCCGCCCAACAGGACAGTCGGCACTACGTCGCACGTGGGCGAGGAGGGTCAGCGAGTGCCGCAGTCGACGAGCGCGGCGACGAGTAAGTTCAACCAACGCTGCCGCGACATGGACATCTTCACGCCAAAAAAGCGAAGCGAGATCATGTCCCGTATCCGGGGACGCACGAAGCCCGAGCTTCGCCTCTACGAGATCGTGCGAAAAGTCGTCGGCCCTCGGCGCTGTGTCCTGAGGAACTACAAGGGGCTCTTGGGGACGCCTGACCTATACGTACCTGCGTTGTCATTGGCTATATTTCTTGACGGATGCTTCTTCCACGGATGCCCGGTCCACGGCCACGTACCGTTCACAAACTCGCGTTTCTGGGAGGCAAAGATTATTCGCAACATCCGCCGCGACCGGCAATATGAGCGCAAGCTAAGACGAAATGGCATCTCGGTCTGGCGATTCTGGGAGCACGAATTGAAGACCTTGTCAGTCGATCGCGTGCTGCGGCGAGTTGAAATTGCGACGAGGAGACAAATGGCGAAATAGTCGGTAGTGAAGTGGGCTGCCCGACGGCTGTCCGGACACTCACTAGAACCTTGCTTTGTTGAATGCACGTCCTCGCCACGCTGCGATCCCCGATCGCATTGATGGCCCTTAGGTCGCTCGGAATGCCTATCCAGCAGGATGGTCCATACCGTCGGCTAGCGCAAAAATAAAAACAGTCCGGGAGGTCCGCTGTGGACCATCACCGGACTGCTAAGCCCCCCCTGGGAATACTCGCTCTCTCGTTCCGTGGCTCGTTCTCGTCTCTGTCGAGCGATGCAATGAGTATCGGCCCGGCTGTCAGCCCCACTGTTGGTAAAGTTTGCCGATTTGGTCGACGTTGCCGATATCGGACTTTAGCGTGCGTGCGCGACGTGCTAGCGGCCGAGCCGTGTCGGGCGCCGGCGGCGGTGGCCGGCATGGTCACTTTGCCTCATAAACTGTAGCGTTTACGCCGATTTTAAGGTCATCCAAAGGTGATACTGCGCCCGTACCGTGTCCTGCTGGCTTCGGTCGGTGACGGGCATGGCGGAAAGGTTCGGCTTGATGCGACGGCACCGCACTACTGGCGGCGTGCAGATGTTCTCGTTCCTTGACGCCATGGTGTGCACCATGGGCGCGCTGCTGGTGCTGGTCCATGCGTTTGCGCGCCACGGGCAGGAGCAGGTCATCAAGAGTCCCGAGCTGAAGGCGGCTCGCGAGAACCTCGACACCCTCACCGGCGAGGTTGAGACCCTCGAGTGGCGCACCGCCCAGTTGAAGGAAACCCGCGACAAGACGCACGTTCAACTGGACGACGAGCGACTGAAACTCAGCCACGTCGAAGACCATCAACGACGACTACTCGCACGGCTGGACGAATTGAAGATCGGTGCCGACGAAATGGCGCGGCGCGGCGCGGTTGCCGACACCGCACAGCACGCGGCGGCAGACTTAAAAGCTGTCCAGACCCGGCTGCAAGCGTCGCGCGACGCCTTGGCCAAAGCCCGCAAAGCGGCCCAGGAAGGCGCCGTCGATTATTCGGTGGTACCGTACGAAGGGCCCAATTCGACGCATCGCCGCCCGGTCTACATCGAGTGCCGCCGCGAAGCCATCGTTATACAGCCCGAGGGGGTCGAGCTGACCGAAGACGAGTTTGCCGGATACTTGGGGCCAGGCAATCCGCTGGCGGCGGCCGTGCGCGGGATGCGCGAGTATTGGGCCCGGCAAACGCCGGGCGGTACACCGACAACCGAACCTTACCCGCTCTTGCTCGTGCGGCCCGAGGGGATCAAATCCTACTACGCCGCACGAGCCGCGCTGGACTCGTGGGGCTCCGATTTTGGCTACGAGCTGGTCGGGGCGGACTGGAATCTGAAGTTTCCCGACCCCGACGAGCAGTTAGCTCAACTAACTCGCGAGATCGTGGCCGACGCTGCCGTGCGTGCTCGAGCACTCGTGGTCTCACTTGCACAATTGAGCAAGAACCGCCCCCGTGCGGCGCTGCACGCCAGCCCGCACGGCGGATTTGTGGCCGACCGTTCGCGCTCCGCCGGCGACGGATCGCGCGGCATGGGCGGACGTGGCGCGGGATTCGACTCGATCGGTTCGAACTGGGCGAGCGACGGAGACGGCTCAGAAGGCGGCGTCGAAGACGCTGCTGGCAATTCCGCCGGCGGCGATACGGCGCGCGGTGCAAACAACTCCGATCGGCCAGGCGGCTACGCGCGCGGCACCACGGGAACGGACGGCGGCGGCGGTGGTGGCGGCTCAGAAGGACTCGCCGACGGAACAGAATCGCGTGCTTCGGGCGGTGACTCCGATCGCTACGGTCAACAGCAAAGCTCTGGGCGGTACGCCGACACGAGCGGCCGACCGTACGGCGGCCAATACTCGGGACAATCGAGCGGGAAAGATGGCGGGCAAAGTGGCAGCGCCAAGAGCGGCTCTGCACAAGGTCAAGGTAGTGCGGGCGGCGAGAAGTCGTATGCCTCTGGTGAACGATCAAGCAGTGGCGGCTCGTCGTCTTCAAGCTCAAGCGCGGCGGGCTCGCAGAGTGGCGACGATGCTCAGTCGATGGCCGGCGTGGGTATGCCCAGCCCGTCGCTCAACGCGACCGCGAAATCAAAAAAGACCGAGAAATTGGCCAAGACTCGCGGCCGCGATTGGGGACTGCCCGACGGCGGCAGCGGCGCCGCGGCGGCCACGCGGCCGACCCTTGTCGAGTGTCGCAACGACCGGCTGGTGCTTCTGTCCGAAGACCGCGGACACGCGGCGACAGAAGTCCGTCTGGGACCGCACGCCAAAGATTCAATGGATGAGTTCGTGGGACATGTCTGGCAGCACATGAAGAGCTGGGGTACCGCCGGCAAGGGACTCTATTGGCGGCCGACTCTGGTGATGGAAGTCGAGCAGGGCGCCGCCGACCGCTATGCCGAAGTCAAATCGCTGTTGGCCGACAGCGGGCTGGACGTTCAGGAGCGCCGGCCGAAAACCGCCCAGCAGCCGAACTCAACAAGCTCGCGACCCTTTCGGGCTAAGTGAGCGACGATGACACGACGATCCGAAATTGAACACGAAGCCGGCAACGATTCGTCCTTTTTGGACGTGATCACAAACTGCGTCGGCATCTTGATCATTCTGGTGATCGTTGTCGGCCAACAGGCGAAGAACGAGCCGTTGGCGATCGCGGCCCGCGAGGCGGCCGAAAAACTTCGATCCGTTCGAGCCGCCGCCGCGTCGATGGAGCAAGATGCGCACGACGTCGCCACGCAAATGGCGATCGTGCAATCGGAGTTGGCAGCGCGCTCGGCCGAACGCAGCGAAGTCAACACCCTGATCGCCGCACTCGAAGCTCGGCTGGCCGGCCGGCGCGCCTCGCTGGACGAAAAGTCGCGCCGCGAATATGACGTGCAGCGCGACCTGAAGCTGGCGTCGGCGGAACTCGAGCGAACCGAGCACGAGCGCCAGCAGGTGGGCAAGGCAGTCATGCCTCAGACTGTTGAAATCGAGAGCTATCCGACGCCCATCGGCAAAACCGTCGAAGGAAAGGAAGCCCACTTTCAATTGTTGGGAGGCCGGCTCGCATTCGTGCCGCTCGAAAGCTTCAAGGAGAAGCTCTACGACCGGCTGCGCGAGTACGTGCGCGACTCCGACAGCCAGCCCGAAGTCGTCGACACCCTGGGCCCGATCTCCGGCTTTCGCTTGCGATACACGATCGAACGGTACGAAACGCCGCGTGGCATCATGGCTCAGGTCTCGCATTTCGAGATGCTGCCGACGTCGACCACATTGGGCGAACCGATCGACGTGGCGTTGGGCACGAAATCGCAGTTTCGCGACAAGCTGGAGATGATGTCTCCAAGGCAATACACGATCACCGTATGGACGTACTCCGACAGCTTTGCCGAGTACCGGCGACTCAAGAAAGAGCTGTACAACCTGGGTTATCCGGTGGCCGCTCGCCCGCTGCTGCCGGGCATGCCGATCGCCGCGTCGCCGCAAGGCAGCAAGTCGTCCGCCCAGTGATGTCGATCTAGACTCTCCCCGAGTGCCAGCGTTTGAAATCGTGAACGTCAGAAACGGACCAGAGCGCGGAGGACGGAGGAAAGTGGTCAGACTTCGGCGAGCTCAGTCGAGCCGTGGCCAGTGGTCAGTGACGAAGAAAAGAGACCACGGATGGACGCTGATGCACGCCGATAAAAAGAGCCGCCAAGAACCATCCGCGTGCATCGGTGTTTATCGGCGGTTCCATTCCGTTCCCTCTGTAGCTGGCCCCGGCGCGCCGGGACCGGCAGGGTGAAGCTGGCATCTCCGGCCTCACAGGCCAGCTACAGAAGAAAGCGCGGAGAACCACACAGATCGCACTGGTTTGATCGCTGAAAGATTAAAAAGTTTTGTGCGCCGCCGTCCGTTCGGGCCGCGGCAATCTTGGTTGTTGACGCTGTTGGTGAGCGCTCCGCCGCGGTTGTCCGAAACGGCGAGCGGCGCACGGGGGACC
>CAZUPX010000918.1:0-1620 GCA_964622155.1 uncultured Planctomycetaceae bacterium
GTCGGCATGAATACCTTGGTCATCGTCTTGTCCTCCTTGATATCAAGTTGAACTAACCTTCGAATTCTGCCTCCTCACCAGAATCTGTGGGTGTAATCTGGCTCGGGTAGGCGTCCAAGGTTGTGATAGAGGGCGGTTTCGATGGCTTCGTAGGTCCGGAAGCCGTAGGATTTTCTGGTGGTCAGTTTGACTTTGTTGTTCAAACCCTCGACGGTTCCCGCCGAAACAGCGCCTTTCGCACGGAACCAGTTGAGAATCAACTCTCGATGGTTGCGCAAGGTGCGGGCGACCTTCTTCATGGGCTCGATCTTCGATCGCATCGTGCGGAGGCACCATTGGTCAAGGAACTTGGTGGCCCAACCTGGGCTGACGTACTCCCAGAATCGCTGAAAGTCCTCGCGTAGCAAATGACTGCGAACCGACTGCAAGTTGTACTTGAGCAGTTCGGATAACTTGACGGCCTGCTTCTCGGTCAGGTTTTCCCGACGCTTCAGCAGACACCAACGCGAATGCTTGAGCACCGGTTCGTAGCCGTCGGCCTTTAGCCGCTTCGCTTCGGCGGCGCGGACCTCGTCGATCGCCTTGTTCATCTTCTGCATAATGTGAAAGCGGTCGAGCACGTGAACCGCCCCGGCCGCCTTCTTGGCGATCACTTTCAGGTAGGCCCGCCACATGTCGCTGCACACGAATTTCAGCTCGCCTGAACGTTCTTTGCCCAGCATCCGAAAGAACCGCAGCAGCGTCTTGGCGGTCCGATCCTTGCCGATCCATAAGAGTCGCTTTGTGCCCTCGTCGATCTGATAGACCAGCGTCAGGTACTTGTGGCCTCGCTGCCACTGCACTTCGTCCACGCCGATCGACGCGATGCCCTTCAGGTCGCGATGGGCCAATCCCCATGAAACGGCGTGTGTTACCGAGCGAAACACGTTTTGCCAGGTCGTGCCGAAGGCGTCCGCCACACCTTTCCAGGAAAGCCGCTGAGCCCAGCCCGCCAGGAACCAGCGATACGTCGTGGTCAACGAGTGCTTGCCGTTGCACCAGGGAACTTGCTCGACCCGCACGCCGCACCTGGGGCAGTCGACCCGTCGCATCGCATATACGAAGTAAACCGCGATCTGCCACAACGGGACGAACTCGAACCGCCGCTCGGCCAGGCGGTCGTAGCCAGGCGCCGCTTGGCTGCAGCCCGAACAGATCGCGCGACCGTTCGCCCGCGGTTCGATCGGAATCTCGAGCGTCGTCTTGGTTTCGGGATCGGCCCATCGCGCTTCTTGGTAAACGAACGACTTGTGCCGCTCCACGTGATTGAGGATAGTTTTCAGTTGCACGGCTGTCTGTGTCTCCGGCTGGACGATGCTTGGTAACACCATCCATAACCGGTCAGCACGTAGCCGTGTACTGCTTCATCCGCCATCCAATCTTGGTAGACTTGCCCTTGCCTGGTGAAACGGAGTCGGGCTCTGCTGGGAAGCAACCCGACAAGGGATAATCAGGTCAGGGCGGGAGAATGATCTCGCCGGGCCTGGGGCCGAAACGCCCCAGGCCCTCTTCATCCCACGTCACCACCCTATTCTTTTGCCCTGCAATTCCTCAAAAATCCAACCGTCGCAACACCAACTC
>CAZUPX010000919.1:0-2839 GCA_964622155.1 uncultured Planctomycetaceae bacterium
GCGCACGTATCGGCCCGACTACGTGCCGATCCGCGAATACCAAAAACTGCTGTCGGAGAACAAGGCCCGCACGGCGCTGGTCGAGGCGGCGCAGATGTCTTGGATCACGCCGATGGAGCAGCCTCAATTGGTGTTCCCGAAGGTCGACGACGCCCAACTTGCCAATCGCTTGAGCCAGGCGCAGCGCGCGGCGGCAATCCTGGAACCAAAGCTCAACCAACTTTACGAGATGCTCAAGCAAGGCGAGAAAGATCGTCCGCGTTTGACCAGGCCGCGGTGGCAGGCCGGCTACGACCTGTCGATGGGGCGCGTGCTGGCCGTCAAGGTGCGGACCGAGAGTTACAACGCTATGCTCGCCAAGGCCAAGCAGGGCATGCGCTTCGCCGAGCCGAAGAACGATACCTGGCGCCTGGCGCCGGCCGACGAAATCAGCGTGGGCAGCGCGCTTGAGAAACAGGCCGCCGCCGCGAAGACCTACCTGGAGCGCGTCGTGGCTGACCACCCCGGCACCCCCTGGGCACTTTTGGCCGAGCGCGAGCTGAAGCAGCCGTTCGGCTGGGTGTGGCAAGAGATGTACACCGGCGTAAACGCCCCGCGTCAGGTAGCCGCAGGCAACAACAACAATCCGCGCCCGCCACAAAACGACAAAGCCCGGATGCTCCCTCGCCCCGAAAAGCGCCCGGCACCGAAGCTGTAGGATCCGGAGATTTCGCAAATACGGAGTTGTTATCCGCAGATTTCACAGATTTCGCAGATAGAGAATGATGATGGGACAGAACGAACTGCTTTCCTCCAGTGGAAGCGAATGAGTAAATTGCCGCGATAGTCGAACCCTGCTGCCAACTTATCTGCGAAATCTGTGTAATCTGCGGATACCTCGATCTATCCGAAATGGAGCTTAACTCAGATATCAGGGATGGGAACGATCAGCGAACAAGGCGACCAAAAGACCTACGCGATCATTGGCGCGGCGATGGAGGTCCACCGTGAGCTGGGTTGCGGATTCCTGGAACCAGTCTATCAAGAAGCGATGGCACTTGAGTTGACCTCGCGATCGATCCCCTTCTTGCGCGAGTTGCCGCTGCCCGTGCGCTACAAGGGTGAGCTCCTCGCAACCGCCTACCGAGCCGATTTCGTGTGCTACGACTCCGTCTTGGTAGAACTCAAGGCTCTACAACGATTGTCCAGCATAGAAGAGGCCCAACTGCTCAATTACTTGAAAGCAACACGACTTAGCGTGGGCTTGTTGCTGAATTTTGGACCTGCCTCGCTCGAGTGGAAACGAATGGTCGAATCGCCGCAGTGGTCGAACCCTGCCGCTGGCGTATCAGCGACATCTGCGTAATCTGTGGATTGCTCGACGTGCCAGAAGGGGAGCTTATTCCCAGATTTCACAGATGGGATTGCGAGCGAATCGCGGTGGCCGAATCCTGCCGCCAGCCTATCTGCGACATCTGTGTAATGTGTGGATTGTTCGATTTGGCTTCGGCCGTAATCCGCGGATTACGCAGAATTGAAAAGCGACCGAACTGCCGTGAATGGCGGCAGCCGTTAATTCAGCGCCGTCGAGTCCCGAAAAGCGCCCAGCGACGAAGCTGTAGGGTCTCGCAGCTTTACGAACTACCTGCACGGACCGCTGGGTCTAAATCGTTGAACGACTGCGCCAGATCGGGTATGATGCCCTCTATTAGTGGGGATTGTTGCGGGGCACACCGATGTCGCCGTCGGATTCTTTTGACTACTACCACGTCTGGCTCAGCATTCCGCCCGACGAGCAGCCACCGACGTACTATCGGTTGCTCGGGATTCGATTCTTTGAGTCCAACCGAACCGTCATCTCCAATGCTGCCGACCGTCAAATGGCCCATATCAAGGGCCATCAGAACGGCCCGCACCACGCGGCGACTCAAAAGCTTCTCAACGAGTTGTCAGCGGCGCGTACGTGCCTCCTGAATCCTCTGCAGAAATGCGAGTACGACTATAGCATTCGCCGGATGAGCTTCCCGCCGGAGGCGCCGCCGGTTGCACGTGAGCCCACCGTGCCGGCTCCTCCCGTTCACAACGACCACACGAATGGTGCTCCGCCGGTCGAGCAACCGCTCAATGGTGAATCGGTTTGGGAACCACCGCCGGCGCTGCAGCCTGTGTCGCCTAGTCCACGACCTCGTTCTCGACAGCGATCGGATCGTTTCTGGATCTTGATCGTACTTGGCCTCATTGTCATTGCGCTAATAGTCTTAATCGCCAAATGGAAAGAGGTGAAACTTGCGTTGCGACCACCCGCTGGCGCCAACGTTGCACCTGCGGCGCAACAGGCCCCCGGGGCAAATCCGGCTGACGAAGAGTTTGTTCTAAAAGTCACTCCGTCGGTCGTTTTCATTAAGACGGACATCGGTATTGGCAGCGGTGTTGTCGTCGACGACGAGGGCCTCGTTCTCACAAACTATCATGTCGTGGCCGGCGCTAAATGGGCGAAGGTCACGTTCGCTTTTCTTGGCGAGCAGTACACCGCGTCCGGATACGTAGCCGATGACCCGGGGCACGATCTGATCCTTGTTAAGACCGCGCGTACTTTACCGTCAATGGCGATTAAGCTCGCATCGGCATTGCCAAAACAGTTGGAGGAGGTCGTCGCGTTCGGCTTTCCGCGAGGACTGCAAGGTGGTCAGGGCGCTATACCAGCGCCTGGTAATGTGAACGCGATCCACAACGTCGGTGGTGTGGTCCGCAAGTTAATGGGCGAGGATCTGTACGACCGATTAGGGTACGACGTCGAAGCTACGTGGATTCAACACCAGGTTCCGCTTTCTCCCGGCAACAGCGGCGGCCCGCTCGTCAA
>CAZUPX010000920.1:0-2263 GCA_964622155.1 uncultured Planctomycetaceae bacterium
GCAAGGAGGGCGCGCGCCCACCCGTCGCGCACACGGAACTGTGTGGTCGTGAGCGCAACGACCCGTCCGTCGGCCGCCAGCAAGGAGCTGCTGGGGTTCTCCGACTTTGCCACGACGTGAGACTGTCAAAAATTTCGTGGCGGGATTGTGGCGATTTCCCCACCCCTGTCAAGACAGCTTTGAGCCCAAACGACACAGTGGGTGCAAGTTGGACTTTGCGCGCTAGCACGGCGGGTGGTATGAGGGTGTGGGGATTTTTTGGTGTGGTTTTGGTTTCTGGTGTTGAACTTGGAGAATGGAGGTAGCCAAGGATGGCAATATCCACGGAATTGCGGGCGCGTGTGGTGCGTGTGGTGCGTGAGTATCAGGCGGAGCACGGGCAGGCGATGTTGCAGGGGCAGCGTTTTGCAGAACTGGAGGAGGAGGCGTGCCAGCTAGGTGACGCGCTGGCGGCGGCGTTGATCGAGGTCAGTCTGGAGGAACAGGCGGAAGGACAGGCGGCCGAGGCGACGGCGTGCTGTCCGAGTTGCCAGCGTCCGGTCGGCTCGCAAGAGCCAGAACCCCGCCTCGTACAAACGCGTCGGGGCGAGGTCGCCTGGCAAGAACCGACCTACTTCTGTCGCCGCTGTCGCAAGTCTTTTTTTCCCGCAGTCGAGAATCTTGGGCATTGAGCCCGATGATACGGTAAGCCCTGGGGTGATGAAAAAGATGGTCTACGGCGGGAGTAATGCTTCCAGTTTTCAACAGGCCAGCCGCGACCTGAAGGAACAGGCCGAGTTGTCTATCTCCGGCCAGCGGATCATGCGCGCTACGTGGCGCGTGGGAGCCGCTCGTGGGCGGGAACGAGAAGCCGCCGTCGCGCGTTACCAGAAGCTATCCTTGCCCGAGCAACGGCGCAGTCCACACGATCACGTGCCCGAGGTGGCGTGCGTCCAAGTTGACGGGGGACGGATTCAAATTCGTGAACGGCAAGGTATGGCGGCGGAAGGAAAGGAAACGCGTGCGGCGGGTTTCTGGCGTGAAACCAAGGTGGCCTGTTTACTGCGCATGCACAGCCAGCGGCAGGTCGTCGATCCGTGTCCGAAGTTGCCCGAGTCGTTTGCCAATATCGCCCGGATGGCGGAATTATGCGGGGAAATCAAGGGTTTTTCGGGAGTGGAGAAGAAGCCCGACGAGCCCCGCGAAGGTGTGGAAGAAGCCCGCCCGGCGCGTCCTCAAGTACTCACTCGAAACGTGCTTGCCATGCGGGCCAAGATGAGTGAGTTTGGCGCGCACGTGGCCTGCTCGGCGTGGGAAGGCGGCTTCGCAGCAGCGCCGCGCAAGGCGTACGTGGCCGATGGACAAGAAGCGAACTGGTCGTTGTGGCGCGAGCGATTCTCGCACTACACGCCGATCCTCGACTTCGTGCATGCGGTATGCTACGTGTTCCAAGCCGCTGCTGCGGGTCGCCCTCTCGATGAGGTGGCCTCCCTCTATCGCCGTTGGGCTCAAGCGGTGTGGAGCGGCCAAGTGCAAGAAGTCATCGACGAACTGGAAAATCGCCGACAAGAACTTGGGCCGCCACAGCCGGATGACGCCGAAACGCACCCGCGCTCGGTGGTGGCCAGCACGCTGGGATACCTGAAAAACCAAGCCTCGCGCATGCGCTACGATGCCTACCGACGCGAGGGCTTGCCCATCGTTTCGGCCTACATCGAGTCGACGATCAAGCAGCTCAATTTGCGGGTCAAAGGCAGCGAGAAATTCTGGTCCCAAGACGGGGCCGAGGCCGTGCTGCAACTGAGGGCCGACTACCTCAGCGACCGCCAGCCCCTGGAGCAATTCTGGAAAGACCACCCCCAAACCACCACCGGCCAACGCTGCTACCACTGAACGTTCGACCAGACAAAGTACAACTTGCACCCGTCAGTCCTTACCGTCGGCCCTCGTGCGCTCGTGAGAGAGGGTGGCCGGGTGCCATGCCCGCGCGAGCGCGGGCATGCTGTCGCAAGCACGGAAGGCGTTCAGGAACCCTTGCCCGAACCAAACCGCTTCACCCGATCCGCCCCACTATCACATACAGCGGCCAGCGAACCTCGCGCTCTAGCTCGGGCCGCCCCCAGGCTGCCGTAAGTGCATCGCGAGCCAGCTCGATCGGATCGGTGCCGTGCTGCTTGCGATAGGCCTGCGTTGACGACCACGTGCCCAGATAGCCCAGCAAATCGCCCAGGCTCCAGCGTGCCGTCATCGGAAACTCGGGCGCCGAAATCTCCGGGAACGGAAA
>CAZUPX010000921.1:0-1907 GCA_964622155.1 uncultured Planctomycetaceae bacterium
CATTGCCGTTGGAGTGGCAGCAACGGCTGCCAACAGATCCGACATCGAGCCGTGCTCATCGCCGACGCTTCCGGGTATGCGGTATCAAAGGGGCCGGCGAAGGAACAGAACATCCACCAACGGCGTACACACATTCGGTTATCGGCGATCCGGCGAGCTAGCAGCCCAACAAAAACCACAAAAGAGATGGACACTCGGAAGTGACCGCACATTTTGACGTGATAGCGTGAGAATGATTCGCCCCATATCGCCAGCAACGGCATCGAACAGGTCGGACTTGTCTATGCCGCTCGAACGCGAACACTCATTGGCGGATGTGCTTTGCCGGCATCTCTTCTTTCTACTACTCTCTCCTGTAGGCAGGCCAGAAGTTGGCCTACATGCCCTCAAGCTTGCGCGCATGAGCACGGCGAACGGCCCGTTCGCGGTCATGGCGGATCGTATCGCTCGGCTTCACGTAGTATTCTCGTCGTCGCATTTCTCTCTTTTTGCCGCTCCGCTCAACCAATTTGCGAAACCGTCGGACCGCTTCTTGAATGGATTCGCGATCTCTGATCTTCATGTAAACCACAGGCCCCCCTTAGTTAGGCATGATTTTTCAAATCCTCGCACCGAAACACAAAACGCCACTCGGCATATCTTAAAGTGGCGTAATTCCCGCGACTTTTAGTGGAGGATCGAAGACACCAATAGAACGTTTTCTCTGTTCGGTGTCGAGGCCTGGCCAGCCCCGACGGCTGCCCTGGTCCGGTCCCTGCTTGAGACGTCAAGCGCTGATCATGGACCCTTTTGAACCGTCCCAACTGCCCAAGTCGCAAACGGTAGACGCCAGTCTCCTCGTGCGTGGTGCGGGTAGACTTGCAATCGAATGGCGCGCAAGGCGAGAATGCCATGTTCCCAATGTAGATGGGGTACAACGTCGCGGCTTGGGTCGCATTTCAAAGGTAATTCTTGCCTGCGGGATTGTGGGCAGCGTTGGACCAGAACCTAAGTTCTTTCCGTGAGAAACATGGCAATGGTAGGACGCGTTTTGGGATGTATTGTTGGGGGGACTGTTTTGCTGATCGTGGTACAGTCGCTGTGCGCCGCGGAGGCAGACGCGGACCAAGCGCCAGAGAAGCCGGCGCGGCGAATGGACTTTCGAAAGGACGTTGCGCCCATCCTGCAACAGAGCTGCGTTGAGTGCCACGGAGGAGTCCTCAAGCTGGCCGGCTTACGGCTTGACAAACGCCACTTTGTCCTGGAGGGGGGCGATTCGGGTAGCCCCATCAAACCGGGCAGCAGTGAAGAGAGCCTGCTCATCCAGCGTCTGGTCGATAAAGACCTGGGGATTATTATGCCGCCGTCGTTTCCCTTTTTCCCAGGAGAAAAACCAGGGCTGCGCGCAGAACAAATCAGTATTTTGAAGCTGTGGATCGACCAGGGCGCGGAGTGGCCCGAGGGAGTCTCGCTCACCCCTCCGTCCAGCTCGACGCCCGAAGATCGGCGGGCGAAGGCTCTGTTTGCCGCCATTCGCTCGGGCAAAAGACCAGCGGTGGCCGCCATGCTCGACGACGCCGCGCTCGTCGGCGTCACGGATACGCACGGATCGACGCCCCTGTTGCACGCAACTCTCTTGTCCGACGCCGCCACGATGCGTCTGTTGATCGAGCGCGGGGCCGACGTCAATGCGGCGAACCGCGACGGGATAACAGCCCTGATGTGGGCGGCCGGTGACGCCGACAAGGTTCGCCTGCTGTTGGAGAAGGGGGCCAAGGTCGACGCCCGAAGTGGGCTTGGACGCACTCCCCTGCTGATCGCCGCGACTTATGCCGGCAATGCGGAAGTTGTGCGGCTGCTCATCAAAAACGGCTCGAGCGTCACCGACCAAGACACGTTCCAAGAAACCGCCCTGCCCAGCGCCACCC
>CAZUPX010000922.1:0-2640 GCA_964622155.1 uncultured Planctomycetaceae bacterium
GTCAAGATCGACGTCGAGGGTTTTGACATGGAGGTGGTCAAGGGAGGGACAAGTCTGCTGTCGCGCGCCGCGGCGGTGATCGTCGAAATCGCCATTCCCGAGTCGCCCGGTAATTTGCCCGGATTTCGCGAATTTCTCAACACCCTGACGGACCTGGGCTACATGTACCGCGGCAACTTGGCGCACGGATTTGTGGGGGGAATTCCGCGGCTGGCCGACGCCGTGTTCATCAAGCCACGCTCGTCACGGCGTCCCGCGGCCTGAGCAAGTGCATCACGATGCTCAATGGCAGAACAAGCATCGCCAGAGCGCTCTAGACGGAGGCCGGACGACCTGTCCTGGCGCGCAACACCACGACTGCTAACCCGCCGGCAGCCATGATCCATAAGATGTAGCTCGACGGTTCGGGCACTCGGATCGTGATGACCATTCCCGTCAAGTTAATGGCTCTCGTATAGTTAAAGTTGGGCACGTTCTGGAACCCCAACGAGTTAATGGTCGAAGCCAATGTAAGGCCGGTGAACGGCCCGCCCTTGATAAGGATGTCAGGACTTCCAGGCATGCCCGTGATATCGGAAAAGCTCAACGCCACGGCATTATTCCCAAACACGGGACCGCTGGCGGCGCCGGTACCCGCGCCAGCCGCATTGGTCGAATACAGGAACTGCGCGACCTGGATGTCATCAAGCGTAAGCTGTTGGCGCGAAATATTTGCCGCAATGGTGTCCCACATGATCGGGTGCGACCCGGGGGGCAGTGCGGCATCATTCACCCAGTCGCCGGCGACGACATTGTAGTTGTTCGCGCTGTTGCCGCTTTCCGGATTCGGGTGATCGAAGCCAATCGCGTGTCCGATCTCGTGCAACGCGACCGACTGCAGATCGAAGGTTGCGCCCACTCCCATGATGCTGACATCCGTCCCACCGAAGGCCGCGGATTGACTCAGGGGTCCCGTGGCGGCGGTGATGCCGGCCGCCCACGTGGCAAACGCGTTGTCCACTTCGGTTCGGCCCGCACCGCCGTAAGCAGCCGTGAAGGTCGGGTCAAAGGCGTATGTGATCGACTTCTCCCAGCGAAAGAAGTTCGAGGTCATGTTGGGATACGGGGCGGTTTTGGGGTCGCCGCCCAAGCCGAAGAAGTGGTCAGCAATCGCCGCGCCCTGGGACGAAGGTCCGAGCAAAGCCAGTGTGCTCAGGACAACAAGCGCGGCAGCCAAGGCTCGCAAAGCGAGCCAAAAACGAGAATCTTCCGTCGACGACATGGGCTTTCCCCGAGAAGCGTTAAGAACCGCAAATGGATACGAAACGACAATCATCGCGCCCGAAAACGGGCACAAAATCGCAGTTTCTACCTCACTAGCGGGCTCCTAAAGCCACCTCAGAGAAAGCACATCGACCAAGGGCCATTGACCACGCATGGCCGAATGGTGTCATCCAGCCTAGTCGTGTCGCTATGAAAGTCAAACGTTTCGGCGGAATTTTCTATGAAATTTCTTGGCGTGGCTGCTATAGCAGCCCGTTGATTTACTCGGCGGGCTGCTACTTCACACGGATGTGATGACAAACTAGCCCCGGCGCGCCGGGGCTAGTTTGCGAGCCGTGCGGAGCTTTGCTCCGCACTTGGCGAGGTTGAAAAATGCCAGGATGGCATTTTTCAACGGGCTGTTAGTTCGATGCGAGCGGCGCGGCGCTTGCGAAAACAGGGAGGCGGGTGGTGTGGTGGTATACCATCCAGGGGGGGCTAACTTGAGGCGACCGTACCGGGCGAGACGTCGCCCAGGAGGGCACGGTGAGCTGCGCGCTTCGTGAACTGGCGGCAACAGTGCCGGGGCCAATGATCCTGCTCAGCGCTTCCGCCGCCGCCAGCCCCATGCCAGGAGGCCGGCTATGCCGCATGCGGCAAGCACGAGAGTGGACGGTTCGGGGACAATCCCAGTGCCGAACTTCGCATCCGACCCGTATTCGAAGCGGACGCCATTGTCGAGCAAGAAATCCAAGTCGAGCAGGGCCGGGCCGCCGAGAAACAATACAACGAAAACTTCATCCTGAATGGCGCCCAGTCCGCCGAGCGGCACGACAGCCGGATTGGCGACCAATCCGCCTTGCGGTCCGTCGATGTTTACGGTCGCGTCCAGATTGGCTCCGCCGAACACCGTGGCCTGCGCCGCATTGGAACTGACGAAATTGGTCAGCGCGCCGGTGCCATCCATGTTACCGTAACCAAACTCACCGCTCACGTCGGTGTTTGGCCCGACGTTTAGAACGCTAAAGTTAAGCGACGAACTGGTCGGGCCGGTCGTCACGCTACCGCCGACGATCATGGAGTCGCCGTTGAAACCTGGATGCCCGAAATCCCAGGATACACCGGAGAGAATCTGGTCCGAATTATCGAATCCGTCAGGCACGCCGGTGGAAGTGTTCTTGTATCGGACGTGCATCTCGGTGGCACTGACGAGCGTGAATTCCGCCTCAGCCGAGAGACCTGAGGGGTCGGTGTAGTAGAATGTCAGGCTACCCATCGCATTCGAGCATGATAGCAGGCACACGAGCGCCCAACTCAACGCGATCAGAGCGCGACAACGGCGCTGCAACGCGCCGCGAAGAGGAACCAAGTTCCTCTGAAAACGATCTGAGGTGCCAA
>CAZUPX010000923.1:0-2004 GCA_964622155.1 uncultured Planctomycetaceae bacterium
CTCTCAGTACATCCCCGAGCGAGAGCGGATCCTGACGATCGAGGACCCGATCGAGCTGAAGCTACAGCAGCGGCACGTGATCTCTTCGGAGGCGCGGCCGCCGAACATCGAAGGCAAGAACGAGGTCTCGCAGCGCGACCTTGTCAGAAACGCCCTGCGCATGCGGCCCGACCGAATAATCGTCGGCGAGGTGCGCGGATCAGAGGCGTTCGACATGATGCAGGCGATGAGCACCGGTCACGAGGGCTCTCTGACCACCGTCCACGCCAACTCACCGCGAGACGCCCTTGCCCGTGTCGAGAACATGGTGCTGATGGCCGGGTTTGAGTTGCCATCGCGGGCTATCCGTGAGCAGATGGCTTCGGCGTTTCACCTGGTGGTGCAGCTGAACCGGTTTGCCGATGGGACGCGCCGCATTGTCAGCATTCAAGAAGTGGTGGGAATGGAAGAGAACACGGTGACGATGCAGGAGTTGTTCAAGTTCCAGATTTCGCACATCGAGCAAGACGGGCGGATCACTGGTGAACTGCTGCAGACAGGTATCGTGCCCACATTTGCGGACCGGTTTGCTCAGGCCGGGGTTCCATTGGAGATGATTATGCCGAGTGTAGGGAGGTGGGCGTAGCCATGCTTGAACTCCTTGCAGCGGCTTTTGTTTTCGTTTTTGTAGTCTCCCTGGCGCTCTACATGTTCCTGCGCCTACCGGGTAGCCGAATTATTGAGCAGCGCGTGGGCACCCTGGGAGTGGCGCCGGTGCAGAGCGTGGGCGTCGATGGCGTTCTGCGGCGGGAGACGGGTACGTTCGGGTTCATGCGCTCGGTCTCCAATAGTGGCTGGGCAGACAAGGCTGCGCTCGCCCTGCAGCAGGCCGGCTTGCGGCTCAAGGTGAGCGAGTATCTCCTCTTGCGAATGCTCCTGGGTGTCTTGACCGCGGTACTGCTCTTCTTGCTATTTAGCGGTTCAGCGCTCGGAATAATCGTCACGCCCGTGGCGGGCGTGGTTGGGTTTATGATCCCCTCGTGGTATGTCGGGTTCCTGCGAAGCCGGCGAATCACGACGATCAACTCGCAGCTCGTTGAGACTTTGCAGCTGATCTCAAACTCGCTGCGATCGGGCTTTGCTTTCACTCAGTCCGTGGAAATGGCGCTTAAGCAGGTGCAGTCTCCGATCAGCGACGAACTCGACCGGTTCCTGCATGACATCCAGTTGGGTGCCAAACAGGAAGAAGCCCTTCTGCAGTTGGTCAGCCGCACCGGCAGCTACGACGTCGAGATGATGGTCACGACGATACTGGTGCAGAAGACCACGGGAGGCAACCTCTCTGAGATTCTGGACAACGTGGCCGAGACGATTAGAGAGAGGGAGCGTCTGCAGGGAGAGATCCGAAGTCTCACAGCGTCACAGCGGCTGTCGGGGATCATCCTGTCGATCTATCCGATGTTCCTCCTTCTCATATTCACCGCAATAGCGTACGACCTCATGTCTGTGCTCTGGACGACGGAATTGGGGCGTGTGCTGCTGGCTATTGCGCTGACGCTGCAAGTAATCGGAATCTTCGTAATTCGACGCATCCTCAGGTTGGACGTTTAGGGGTAAAAGGGGTAAAGACATGATTCCTGTTCTCGGCGCCATATCCGCCTTTATTGCGGTTGCGTCAGGCCTCGTGTGGGCCAGCGGCCTGCGGGGCAACGCCGCGGAAGCCCGGCTCGCGCAGCTTGCGGTGGGACCTCGGCCCGGTAGCCTTGAGGCCCCGTTCGGCGACCGCGTGATGCTCCCGATCGTCGGGGGTATCGTCGGCGCTTTCATGAACTTGATGCCGCACAGCTGGGTGCAAAAGATTTCGCGTCAACTACTGGCAGCGGGAAGCCCAATGACGACGGGCGCGTTCTTCACTGCATTGCTAGTGACAGCGGTGCTATTCCCCCTGGCCTTCCTGGCGTTGGTCGCGATGGCCGGGGCCGAAATCAATGCCCTAATCGTCATTTGCACCCTGGGATTTACTGG
>CAZUPX010000924.1:0-2385 GCA_964622155.1 uncultured Planctomycetaceae bacterium
CATGGCGTTGTCAATCTTGACTGGATCGCGGCTTATCTGCTAAATCGGCGCAATCTGTGGATCGTCCGATTCGACTTTCGGAGTGATCCGCAGATTTCACAGATTACACAGATGGGAACGAGCACTACTAGCGCGCCGTCACCGACTCTGATTGCGCGGCGCGCGCTGGCTGTCGCGCAGATAATTCGGGCGGCCGGACGGCGGAGTCGATGGAGTTCTGCGATTATCGACACGGCGAACCCGCTCAAATTCCTGGCTCATCCGGAACTGCTCGAACGTCGCAAGTCGGACCAACTGCAGGCCGCGAGCGTCGCCCGAGCGGAGCCGCGGCCACTTGCTCAGCCACGTTTCGCGCACGACATTTTGCGAGTTGGCCGTGCGGCCCTGACATCGCTCCAGCTCGCGCAGTTGCCACAACGTCCGCAGATCGTCGGGCTCGAGGCCGTAAATCTCGCCGGCGATCAAGATGAAGTCGGCCCGCCTGAAGACCAGAGCCGCTTGAATCGCGTCGGCCAGTCCCAGCCGCACCGGGTGGTGAATCACGCTGACCTGCGGATAGCGGGCGGCCAGCTCGTACGCCTGATCGGTCGTCTCGTCGGTCGAGCTATCGTCGACCAGGCACAATTCGAACGGGCCATTGCGATCGGGCAGGACGTCTAGGATCTCAGTTACCGTCGATTCCAGACCATTCTGAGCGTTGTAGACAGGAAGCAGCACCGAGAGCCCAATTTCCACCGACAAGTTCCCTCCGCCTGGGCGCTGGCCTCTTGCCCGCGATAAACCTGATTGCCTGATGAGGCGCCCACACCACCCCGCCGGGGACGTAAAGGCGCGGTCCAGACTCGGGCCAAACCCACGAATCGGACATCTATTGATCGGACCGCCGTGCGAGGTAACTACAGGTGGGGCAAGCGGCTCGATTCATGCCGAGCGATCCATATCAACGGCATAATCGCGGCCTTCCCAGCGGTTCTCGGCGAACAGTGCCACTCAAACGTTGGGTAGCTGGTTGGTCTTCTGTTAGAATCGCCGCCGGCGCAATGCGTGGCGTAACGCGCTGTCCACACAGCTTCCAGGGAGATTCGGCACATGACGCCCCATGCGTCCGCAGCATTCAGTTCGTTGTTCGGCCTCGCGACGCTTTTAAGTCTTAGCTCGTCCTCGAGCCCTTGCTCCGCCCAATCGCTAAAGTTGGCCGGATTGTCTGCTGAAGTGCAAGTCGAAGTCGACGGCCACGGCATTCCGCACATCTACGCCAGTTCATGGCCCGACGCGGCTCGCGTGCTGGGCTATCTGCACGCGCGAGATCGGTTGTGGCAGATGGATATGTTCCGCCGCCAGGCGTCGGGCTCCACCGCCCAAGTGCTGGGCAAACAGGGCCTGGACAACGACATCCTCATGCGGCGGCTCGGCATTCGTCGCACGTGCGAAGTGATGTGGCGATCGGGCGAACTGCCCAAAGCCATGCGCGAAGAACTGGAGGCTTACGCCGAGGGCGTCAATGCACGCGTTGCCGAGTTGGGAGATAAGCTGCCCGCGCCTTTCGCCATGCTCGAATACAAACCCGCGCAGTGGACTCCGGTTGATAGCCTCGTATTCTCGAAGTACATGGGCTGGGACCAGTCCGGCACGGACGACGACCTGTGGTTCGGCACCATGGTTGAGAAGTTCGGCGTCGCAGCCGTCGAGGAGCTGTGGCCGATCGATCGCCCTTATGAGATTCCGACGGTCACCGCGCAAGTCACTTCGCCGATCGAGACGGTTCGAGCGGCGATGGTGCCGCTGGAAGGCTGCGGGCGCGCTTTCGCGGCCGCCCATTGTGAGATGTCAAAGGTCAGATCGCCGTTTCGGGGGTTGAGCTTCGGCAGCAACAACTGGGCCGTCGACGGCACGAAGACCGCCACTGGCAAGCCGATTCTCTGTAGCGACCCGCATCTGGGCTTCCGTCTGCCGTCGATCTGGTACACCTGCCACGTGTCCGTATTGGGCGAGAACCTCGCCGGCGTGACGTTTCCCGGCGGGCCGGTGACCGTGATTGGATTCAACAATCACATCGCCTGGGGCGTCACCAACTTGCAGGCTGACGCGGTTGATTACTTTGTCGAGACGGTCGACCCGTCCGACACGATGCGCTATCGTCACCGTGGCGAGTGGAAACAAATGCAGCGGATCACCGAGGACATTCCCGTCCGCGGCGAGTCGGCCCATCACCTGACTATCGACTCGACCGTGCACGGTCCCGTCGTCAATCGCGAGGGCCGGACCATCGCCATGCAGTGGACCGGACTGGTGCCGACCAAGGACATTTGCTCCTTTTGGCGAGTCTCGCACGCCAAGGACCTGCACGAGTTCTTGCGGGCGCTAGACGACCTAACCGTGCCGGCC
>CAZUPX010000925.1:0-3051 GCA_964622155.1 uncultured Planctomycetaceae bacterium
TTCACTTCGGCCGAGAGCGCCGGCCCGCCGTGCTGGCGATGGCAGGTGCCGGTCGCCTCGGCCGCGCGTTCCACCGTCTCGCGATAGCTGACGCGCGGCTTGTGTACGCGAACGTCCAGGTTGAAATCACGCAGCAGCCGATGCTTGATCACTTCCAGGTGCAATTCGCCCATGCCGCTGATCAAAGTCTGGCCGGTCTCTTCGTTTTCCTGCGCCCAAAACGTGGGGTCTTGCCGCTTCATCATTTCCAGCACTTCGGCCAGTTTTTTACGCTCGGTCGAGGTCTCGGGCTCGATGGCCATCGATATGACCGTCTCGGGAAACTCGATCGTCTCCAGCAGGATCGGCTCCTGCGGGTCGCACAACGTGTCGCCAGTGACCGAATGCCGCAGGCCGATGATGCCCACGATGTCGCCAGCGGCACACGTGGGCACCTGCTCGCGGCGGTCGGCCTGGATGTGCCACAGTTGGGGGACGTTTTCCTTCTTGTCCTTGCCGGGATTCAAGACTCGCGAGTTGGCCTTCAGTTCGCCCGAGTACACGCGGACATAGTGCAGATCGCCGTGTTTGTCTGCGTCGATTTTGAACACCAGACCGCAAAATGGCTGGTCGGTCGACGGCTTTCGGGTCTCGGTGGCGTCGCGCTTCTTTGGATTCACGCCCGTAACCGGCGGCTTGTCGGCGGGGCTCGGCAGATAATAGGTCGCCGCGTCCAAAAGGGGCTGAATCCCGATGTGATCCAGCGCCGAACCGCACAGCACCGGCACGACCAGTTGGTGCAGCGTAGCGTCGCGCAGCACGCGGCGGATCAAATCGGCGGGCACGGGCGACTTCTCCAGCACCAGCTCGGCCAGCTCATTGCTGAACTGGAAAAGCTGTTCCAGGAGCTCGCCGCGCCACAGCTCGGCCAGGTCCTTCAGGTCGTCGGGAATCGGTTGGCGGATGACCTCGGAGCCCAGTTTCTCCTGGTCGAACGTCAAGAATTGCATGTCCACCAGGTCGATAATGCCGCGGAAGGCGTCTTGCACGTGGGGAGGGCCGGCGCCCGCGGGAATCTGGATCGCCAGGGGATGGCTTTCCAGCCGCTCGCGAATCTCGTTGAATGTGCCGTCAAAATCGGCCCCCTCGCGATCCATCTTGTTGATGAACGCGATTCGCGGCACGCCATATTTATCGGCCTGCCGCCAGACGGTTTCGCTCTGCGCCTCAACCCCTTCGCGAGCACTGAACACGACGACTCCCCCGTCCAGCACGCGCATGCTGCGCTCCACTTCGGCCGTGAAGTCGACGCGGCCCGGTGTGTCGATCAGGTTGATCGTGCAGTCGCGCCACGGAAACGTGACGCATGCCGCGCGGATGGTGATGCCGCGCTGCTGCTCTTCGGGATCGAAATCGGTGACGGTCGTACCTTTGTCGACCTCGCCCATGCGATGGCTGGCACCGCTGTAAAACAGCATCCGCTCGGTGACCGTGGTCTTGCCGGCGTCGATGTGGGCGATGATGCCGATATTTCGAAGCTGTTCGAGCTTGCGTGCCATGGGAACACGTTGATGGAAAGTCGAATCGAGTACATGGGGAGATTAGCCACCGAGAACCCAGAGGATGCAGAGAAGAAAAACAATGGACGAGGAACAAGGGATTGGCGAAAGACGCCTTCTCGTCCCTTATTGTTCGTAAACTCTTCTCGCTGCCTCGTCTCTGTGCCCTCTGTGGCAAATTCCCCCGTTCTTCCTGCGGCTATTTTAGGGAAACTGGCGCGCAGGACAACGCCGAGTGAAAGATCGGACTTTCCACGCGGCGTTAGTGTTGATGAATGCTGCCCGTTGCGAGCGGCGGACGGCTTACCAGGCGAAGTGGGCGAACGCCTTATTGGCGTCGGCCATGCGGTGCACGTTGTCTCGCCGGGACATGGCCACGCCTTCTCGCTTGTAGGCGGCCATCAGCTCTTCGGCCAGCTTCTCGTGCGTCGCCCGGCCCTTCTTCTCGCGAACGGCCATCAAGATCCAACGGATGGCCAACGATTGCTGCCGCGTACGATTGACCTGCATGGGCACCTGGTAGGCGGCACCGCCGACGCGCTTGCTGCGGACTTCGATGGCCGGCTTCACGTTTTCCACAGCCTGGGTGAAGACCTCGATCGGCTCGGCGTCGCTAATCCGCTCTTTGACGATCTTCAAGGCGTCGTAGAACACCTTTTGCGCCGTGCTCTTCTTGCCGTCGTGCATCAGGCAGTTGATGAACTTGCTGGCCAGCATCGAGTCGTGGCGAGGGTCCGGCGCGAGTTGCTTGCGGCTGGAAGTAATGCGGCCCATGGGAGGTCAGAAGAGGTTAGAGGTTAGGGATTAGGGGTGGCACTGGCGTGTCGCCAGTGCAGCGTATCTTCCAGTCGCGGCTTAGCACTGGCGACACGCCAGTGCCACCCACGCATTACGACTTCTTGGCTCCGTACAAGCTGCGCGACTGCTTGCGTCCCTCGACGCCCAGCGTGTCGAGTGCTCCGCGGACGATGTGGTAGCGCACGCCCGGCAGGTCGCGCACTCGGCCGCCGCGCACCAGCACGATCGAGTGTTCCTGCAAAGTGTGACCCTCACCGGGAATGTAGACCGTCACTTCCTTGCCGTTGGAGAGCCTTACGCGGGCGATCTTGCGCATCGCCGAATTGGGCTTCTTGGGTGTCATCGTCTTGACCTGCAAGCACACACCCCGCCGCTGCGGACACTTGTCCAACACCGGCGACTTGCTGAACTTGCGCGGCGACTTGCGCTTCTTGCGAACCAGTTGATTGATCGTCGGCATGGTAACGGATACTTCGCGGTCCTGGGCAACCTAAATAGCGTGAACCCATCAATTTAGCGAACCCTGGGAGGGTGTCAAGGACAGTCGAGCTGCTATTTGCGGCGCAGTTTGATTGGGGTGCGCGAGTGGATTCCGGCGTTTAGGCGGCGTTGGCCCAGTAAGCTTCCCAGTGATCGCTGTAAACGCAGGTACAGAGGCCGGCCATGCGGTTGACGCGGCGGACACGCCAGCGGGCACCCGTTTGCTTCAACCTTC
>CAZUPX010000926.1:0-6165 GCA_964622155.1 uncultured Planctomycetaceae bacterium
GCCATCTGCTCGACGTGAGACGTGGCGTTATCGACGATCAATAAACTTTTCGGGCTTAGAACGCGACGCAGATGTGGCCACCAGCCGGAATACTCCGTACGCTCGGCATCGAGGAAAACCAAGTCGTATGCACTGCGATCACTTCGCGCCAGAAATTGTCCTGCCTCATCTTGCACCAGCTTAATGAACGGCGACAGACCGGCGCGGCCGAAGTTAACCGTGGCGAGTCCGACCTTGTACGCGTCGGACTCAATCGTCGTCACCGAGCCGCCAATCGCCTTAACCGCCTCCGCGAGCCAGAGCGTCGAATACCCGTTCGATGTGCCAATCTCCAGCACTCGTCGGGCGCCGGTCGCGCGGACGAGCACTGCCAGAAACTCGCCGGTATCACGGGTGATGTTGAGCATGCGCCGCGGCCGCTCGTCGGTCGCGGCGTCGTTAGCCTCACCGAACCGCTCCAGGTCGGCCTTCAAGCATACCAGTGAATCATCATTGGTCGTCACTTGAAGCGAGGATGCCATTGACGGTGGGTTAAGCAGCGCAAGGCCCATGCGCTCAAGCCAGCGCGTTCGAACCTCGTCTTCGCTGAGGCCTAGATCGTAGGCCGGCGAGATGACCGCCCGCGCGCTGTGCACGTGTATCAATACGACCTCGCGGATCATTTCCAGCGAAGAACCGCGCGCCTTGTAGAACGCCAGCGCCTGCTCGTAGAGGCCTCCGGAATCGAGGACAGACGCAACGCCCTTGAAGCGGTAGCCTTTGCGGACGACTGGATCGACGACGTTCACTTCGATACTCGGATTCTGCCTGAGATTCGCGAGCGTGCCCGGCGAGCGGATGTTGGCGAAGACTAGGTGGTCGTCGTCCCACACGGCGGTGGTGCCCTTGGGCGAAACGTTTGGCGTCCCGTCGGCGCAGACCGTGGCGAAGAAGCCAAGGCGTTGCTCCTCGATGACCCGCTTCATGTCCGCAGTGAGATTCCCCATGAACGCAGTCCCTTTCTCGCGCTCGCCCTATTCTACGGCTTCAAGCCCGCTGGCGGAACGATGTCCGCGGTTCATAAGTCAGCCACGGATTTTCTAGGCAAGGCGGAAGCGGTATACTTTGCCGGGAAGAAGCAAGAACAGGGTTGGGCTACACAGCCGGGCGGATACCAGCAGTCTGGCGGTCGAGTTTTCCCTACGAAGCAAAACTCGGGACTAGACGGCTACGCACTTCGTCAGGAACAAGAAAAGTTCTTTGAGCGAGGTCTGGCGGAAGGGAAAGATCCCGGGGAGCTTCGCGGGCAAGCCAAGGAGGCAGGCTTAGAACGTGTTGGACGTAGTGGTCAACCAGATGGTTTAGAAGATCCCGAGGTTGAGGCAGCTTTGCAACCGGCTATTCAAAAAGTCAGAAACAAAACGCGAGACGAGAAGTAATGCGCAATGAGGATCTCAACCCCCGCGTGCTTGCGCTGGATGACTCACACCTCGCGAAACGATTCCTCTCGGCTTTTATCGAGTGCCGCAGTAACTGTGTGGGCCTGCATCTCGACCCGGATGAGCCCACCGACCAGGAATGGGAATCATCAACCGACGGCCGGGTTTGGACTTTCTCGGGTTTCGCCTACGCATTTCTTTCACTCGATCTTCTTCTCGACGAGTTCCATCAAAGCGCTCCCTCTGGGAACGAAGCGAACCTCAACTGGCCTTGGAATTTGCCAAGGGTGAGATCTCTCATGAACGAGTGCGCCCAAGCCGCGCGGCAAAGTGGCAACGACGAAATCCTTGAGCTGACAGACGAGGTCCTGAAAGTGTTCGACCTGTGGGACGAATATCTCAGCTTTCGCAAAGAAATGATTTCAAAAGCTCACGATTGAATTGTCCGCGTACACCGAATCTCGCGTAACAGTGGCGCACTCGGCGCGCGAGCCCAAATTGACGCCGGTTTGGTGGCGGTGATCCAAGCGTGCCCGAATCTGCCCGAGGCGATCCGAGCGGGCATTCTGGCGATGGTAAGGGCGTCCGAGTGACGGACTTCGCGGTCTATTCGTTAGTGTCTTCTGGCACCAGCCGCTTGAGCTCCTCGAACCAGTTCTGGACGACGGTGAGTTGCTGCGTGGCACCTTGGTTGGCCTCCGCTTCGTTCAACTCGATGAACAGGAATCGCTCGCCGTCAGGGGAGACATCGTAGTCAAATCGGGTTCGATTGTTGACGAAGGCCTTGTCGAACAAAAGCTGCTGCTGCCCCTTCTCGAACGCCGGCTCGGTCTTGATGGGCACGGACCAGAGCAGCGTTTCACTTCGGTAGAAGAGTTCATCCCCTGTTCTGGACCAGAGCGGTTTCGTGCCCCCATGCTCGGAGATTTGGTACTTGGCGGTTGTGAGGGGATAAGGACGCACAAAGACCTCTCGCTCGCCTGTCTCGTCGGACGTATAGGCCAGCCAGCGTCCATCGGGAGAAAACGCCGGGAAGGACTCGGAGAACTCCGTGTCGAGCAGCGGCTCGGCCACGCCGCCGCCGTCGATCGCGAGCGTATAGATATCTAAGCTCCCGGAAACCCCTAATTGGACATATGCCAGCGTGCGGCCGTCGCGATGAACGGAGAACGGAGACCGCCGGGACCGATCTTTTAGGAAGCGCTGGGGCTCGGCGCTGCCGTCGATTGGCGTGGAAGCCATGTAGTAGTCTTTTCCGTCGCGCACGGAATATACGACGCGATTCGCGTCGGGCGTCCAGATCGGACGCAAGTTGGAATTCGCGAATGTGAGTTTGGTGTGAGTGTCGCTCACAAGATCGTAAATCCAGACATCGCTTCCTCGATCATGCGTGATTTCGGCCGCGAGGCGCCGCCCATCCGGAGCAAGTCGAATACTAGCCCAAGGGCGCGGGGATTGCTTCAATCGCTCGGTCTCGCCGCGGCGATCGACCCACACGAGCGACCGCGCGGGGAGAGGCCCATCGCTAAGGTCGTAGATGGGCGGGGGGCCATGCACCAAGCAACCGGTTTGGGAAAGTGCCGGTGGAAACGTCGATCGAACGATCGGCACACGCGGCCCGCTGGCCTCGAGTCGATCGACATCAAACCGGACCGCATAGTGCCAGGCGCGGTCGTAGAACAGAAGATGTCCGGTGGGGACGTACTGCGCGAAGAGGCCAGAGACAAGCGGTTTCCATGTGCCGGTGTTGAGCGCCAGCACTGCCACTTCCGACTCCTGTGCGTTTGAGCGTGCGAGTGCGAACAGCAGCGACTTGCCGTCGGGAAGCACACACGGTGAAATATGCCCGAGTACTGACGCGTCGCCTTCGTTTTTCGTGACCGGCTCGGGCTTCCCGCCGGTATCACTAACGCGCCTGAGTCCGTCATTCGCCGGGATGCTGCCGGTCGCGGAATCGGCGAAATAGATCATGTGGTCGCGTCCCCAACTGGCGCCCCAAACGAAGCGAACATCGGCCAAGTCGACCGGCTGAGACTCACCGATGCGAAGTCTCCTGAGCTTGCCGCGCGCTGAAAAGCCGACCGATTGGCCATCGGGCGAGAAGAAGGGGCACGCGGCGCCGTCCGTGCCTGGCAGCGGAATAGATTCCGACTGGCTCATGGGGCGCAAATACAGTCGGGTCCGCTCGCCCGTGCCCCCTACGTAGACCAGCCGGGAACCATCGGGTGAGAGTGCGTATCGCGGCCATGGAACTGGTATCGTCGTGGGTGAAGTGGCGATTGCCGATTCGGGCGGCAAAGTCATGGTCAGGACGACGATGCCTTTTGGACTCTGGCCGGCTTGATCAGGCATCCGCGCGGGCCGCATCAAGCTCCATGCAGCGGCGCCCGCAAGCGATCCAGTTACCAAACACAACACCGAAGCGGCAACCAGCCGTAAGCGGCTGGCTCGCGGTCTGATTGCAGGGGTAGTTATCCCGTCGGATTCATCTGCAATTCGTCTCAGCTCATGTCGCGCGTCGCCGATGTCGCGCAATCGCTCACGAGGATCTTTAGCCAAACACGATTGCAATAGCTCGCGAAGCCGCGCGGGTGTGAGGTTTGGAAGTTCTTCCCATACGGGCTCGCTTTTCAGGATCGCTGCCAACGTGTCGGAGCCCGTATCGCCTTGGAACGGGCGCTTGCCCGTGAGGACTTCGTACAGGCAGCAACCAAATGCCCAGATGTCGGTGCCCTTATCGACTGATTTGCCGCGCGCCTGCTCCGGGCTCATGTAGGCCGGCGTGCCGACGACTTGACCTTCTCGGCTTTTGCCGTCCGACTGTGCGCTCCAAGGTGAGGTAACCGCGTCATGGTCGGTCGACGACGCGGGTTCCATTGCCTTGGCCAGCCCGAAATCAAGCAGGCTTACCTTGCCGTCGTCCGTGATCTTGATGTTAGCCGGCTTCAGGTCGCGGTGAATGACGCCTTGTTGATGGGCCGCGTCCAGACCCTCGGCAATCTGAATGAAGACCTTGAGTGCCTCATCAATCGACAGCGGACCCTGCTTGAGTCGATCTGCCAGCGTCGCGCCACCCACCAACTCCATTACCAGAAACTGCATGCCGTTCGACTCTTGCAGGTCATGGATGTGGGCGATGTTCGGATGGTTGAGCGCGGCCAGCAATCGTGCTTCGCGCCGAAAGCGGGCCAGCCGGTCCCGATCGTGAGCAAACTCCTCAGGCAGGATTTTGATCGCCACGTCGCGGCCCAGCTTCGTGTCCCGCGCGCGATAGACCTCTCCCATGCCACCGACGCCGATCAGCGTCGAGACTTCAAATACCCCAAGTCGTGAGCCAGACTGCACTGACACGAGCGAGAATCGCCTGATGACCGAAAGTCGCTTCCGCCGCCGTCGATTGACCTATCAAGCATACCAGCGGGGCCTCCGCGATTCGACACCGGTTTGGTGGCGGTGATCGAGGCGTGGCCCTACGTTCTGACTGGCTGCAAAAGCCCGGTCCGCCAAGCGGCGGATCGGGCTTTTTTGTGCGCCGAGACGACGTTGAGACTCCCAAGGGGCGACGTCCGCACGTTCTTTTACGGCGCAACGCGGCAGCTATAATGATCGAGCGGTCGAGGTCGCCAACCTCTGATGGCACGACCGCACTTAAACAGCGCTTCCCTCCTTGGACTTGAACCCCGCATGGTCCCAAGCGCGAGATTTCTGTGCATTGCCTGCTTGTCGCTCCTGGCCAGCCATTTCGCGCGCGGCGCCGAGCCAGGGGCTCCGGCGCCAGTCTTCGAAGCCGATGTGGCTCCAATCCTGGCCCAGCACTGTCAGAAGTGCCACGGCGGAGACAAGCCCAAGGGGGGCTTGAATGTATCGAGTGCCGCAGCGCTTGCGCGTGGCGGCGAAAGTGGCCCGTCCTTCGTCGCCAACCAGCCCACGAAGAGCTTGCTGGTCGAGGTGCTCGATAGCGGCCAGATGCCACCCGAGGACGAACCCAAGCTCGGTCCCGACCAGATCGAGCTGGTGCGGCGCTGGGTCGCCGGCGGGGCGCGCACCGAGGAAACGGCACAACCGATTGAGTCCGCCGACTCGTCCGCGCCACCGGCGAAGTTCGACGAGGCCGCACGCCAGTTCTGGTCCTTTCGACGTCTCGAGTGTCCCGCGGTACCCCAACTGAACGACGGCAACGCCGGTACGCCGGTTGATGCCTTTTTGTCGGCCCAACTCCGCGAGCGAGGACTTGGGTTTTCGCCCGAGGCCGATCGCCTGACGTTATTGCGGCGCGTGAGTTACGACCTGGTGGGTTTGCCCCCCACGCCCGAGGAAATTGATGCCATCCTGGCCGACGATCGCCCCGACGCATACGAGCACGTTGTCGACCGCATGCTGGCGTCGCCCCACTTCGGCGAGCGCTGGGGACGGCACTGGCTGGACGCGGCCGGCTACTCCGACATCACCGGCGGCGACAACGACGCGGGCATCATCAAGCTCTCCGAAGGCAAGTGGAAGTATCGCGACTACGTCGTGCGGTCGTTTAACCAGGACATGCCTTACGAGCGGTTCTTGATCGAACAGCTTGCCGGCGACGAGCTGGTCGAGTGGCGCACGGCCCCGTCGTTCACGCCCGAAACGGAAGAGCTTCTGGTGGCCACCGGTTTCCTGCGCAGCGCCGCCGACGACACGGACGAGAAGGAGCTCACGACACCGGACATCCTGAACGGGGTCTTGCAGCGCACCGGCGAAGTCGTGGCCAACA
>CAZUPX010000927.1:0-5554 GCA_964622155.1 uncultured Planctomycetaceae bacterium
TAGAAAGGCAGCGCGCGCTGCGCCGCCACCAACGCCGCCCGTACAACCGCCTTCGGAGATTTGCTACTGACTGCCACATTCTCGTTACGCACCCCATCGAGCTAGCAGCCTAAGCCAGCAGTGGAGTTTTCTTCAGAGCCGATCAAGCTCTTTTTCCAGACCCGCCTTAACCAAACCGCTTTCTTTTTCGATTCCTAAATAGTGTGAACGCTCAAGGTATGGTATCGCCTTTACACCCAAACGTAATGAGCCACATGCAATGTCCAGCAAATGGCTGTCCGGTTTTAATCCCTTGCATAGTAGAAAATCGAATTGTAGTTTTCCGATTTCCTCCCACATGCCACCGACGTAACCACGGTGGCCCCTTTTTGCAATTCCTCTGTCGCCTTGAGGGTCCAAAAACGGAAAAAGGGTTGCCATTTTTCTGACTATTCTCTTCAATGTTGATTTCATGATTCTCTCCTCAAGCTAACGACCAAGGTAACCGGGCGACGGCCAAAACGGCTGGAAGACGGAAAACGTGCCAACCGCCGCTCCGGTTGACCGCCTTGTTGGCCGTCGATTGCGGTTCCTTGACCTTTCGGTCACCTAACCGATTTTCGTTTTCGAGCCGGTCAGGGCTGGTAGGGGACCAACGGAGGAAACAGTTCTTCGTCGCCAGAGAAGAATTGGAGGCCCCGAAGGACCACACACCCGCTCTCGCCCGCCTGGAACTCAAACTGCCACTCCCGTCCTTTCGTCCTCGGGAACTTCACTGTCGCGTCAATGGATTTCAGGTCAGCTTGGGTGACCGCCTTGAACCGGCCTTCGGAGTCCGGTACGGAGACACGTAGTGTTTGGGCGGCGTGATACTCGCCGCTGTGCTGCGAGTGGACCGTGAGGCACGACAATTCCAATTCATACGGGAAAGTAACCTTCACCGAGACCCAACCCGTCTTGGACTTTGCCGAATGCCACATGTTGCTGCGATTGTAGGTGCCCGCGCCGGTCTTCTTGCTCGGCAAAATCTGCCCTTGCACGATGTTACTGACTTTGCTGCCGAAATCCTCTCCTGAATCCGTCGTGACCTCGACACCGTCGGGCTGGCCGGGAATCTTCATCGGCCCGAGAGGCACAATCCGCCCCGCGATCGAGTACCTCGGCGGCACATCTTTCATCGATTCGAAACGGACCTTGGGAAACACGCGCTGGTTGAACGTCAACACGCGGAGATCCTCCGGGATTAGTTTCCCTGGCGTATCGCTCGGCGAGAACTCCTTCGTATGGTGCTTGGGGTTGTACGACATGATCGAGTCGTTCGATTTCATGTCGTACCCGTAGACGTCCACATGCGGCAGTCCGAACGCGTGCCCGAGTTCGTGCTGCATGGTCGATTGGAAATTGGGAGAGCGATCAAGGGCGAAAGAAGAGAGTTGGATGACGCCACCGCCAGTGTTTACGCCGCCGTTCAGCGGCCGACCTCCGCCAACAGGGAAATCGTCCGTCGGATTCATCACCAGGACGAGAAGAACGTACGGACAGATGTAGCGGTTCGTATTCAAATCCGCGAGCAACTCACTGACCATCTGTGGGGCACCACCTTCGGACTGTGCTCGGTAAAACGCCAACCCGCGCTCGGATTGGTACACGCGCGGTTTCTCTTCCGCGACGGCGAATGCGGCTTGGTTGCGGAGTAACTCGCGATACCGCGTTTGGGACCAGGCGAGATGCCTCATGAGCTTTTTGCTCTGGTCGTCCGTGGGCGCAGTCTCCGCTTGCGGGACGAAGAAGATCGGGAGGACTTTAACCGTTCGCGGGGGAATCGCATCCTGCGCACGCAACGTACCGGCAATCAGGAAGACAGCCAGGATCGGACAGAAGTTTAGCAAACGATGTAACATGGCAAGTCCGGAAACAGAATGTCTTCACCCGCCGGACGCCAATAGGTAACTTGGATGACATTCATTCAACGGCGATCGACCTTGTAGCCCGTTGTTGCGTGATCAGACGCCGAGCGAGCGCTTCGCGACGCAATCATTCGCAAGCGATCGCGGAACACGGATTCGAATGGCCACTTTCACGTTGAGCGTGCAATTCGCGTGTGCTTCATTGCGGCGCTGCGGTTGAGACGGCCAACAGGTGTTCGACCGCCGAAGTGCGGTAAAACACTACCGCATTTTCGCGGCCGAGCATGGCGTCGTCAATCCTCAGGCGTCATACTGGCAAACGAGTTGCGACGGATGGTGAAATGTTTCACCGGCAGTGGCACAAAGTGGTTAGTCGGTTAGTGAGAGTGTCGCTGATCTTCCAAGGGCAAGGTGGGTTGCTTCAGGTTTAAGTTTCGTTCTCGCCTTCGGTGTCGGGCTTGGGCCAGCTTCTGGCGTCTGGCTTCGTGCAACGCGATCGCGTGGCCGCCTCGACGCAGAACCAAGCGCTCAACGCTCTTGTCTTCATGGATCGGGCGGTGCTGCGTCGAGACCCTGGCGAGTTCGGCGAGTTTCAGCGCGATAAACGTCCCAAGCGGTTGCCAACCGTGCTGACCAGGGACGAGGTCCAGCGCGTTTTGGCGCACATCGACGGCACACACGGACTGATGGCCCGCTTGCTATACGGCACAGGAATGCGTGCGGTTACGGATCAAGGACGTGGACTTTGCCCGCGGCACGATCACTGTTCGCAGCGGCAAAGGCGACAAGGATCGTGTGACCATGCTGCCAGAGGCCTTGCGGCAATCGCTGCAGCAGCATATCGAACGTTTACGGGCGCTCTACGAACAAGATCGGGCGGCCAACCTGCCGGGCGTTGAGTTGCCGCATGCGTTGGCGGTGAAGACGCCCCATGCCGGCATTTCCTGGCCCTGGCAGTGGGTGTTTCCGGCTCGCAACGTCTCACGCGATCCTCGTTCGGGAATCATTCGTCGACACCACGTGCTTGAGGACGGATTGCAGAGAGCCATGAAGCAGGCCGTGCGCAAAGCTGACCTTGCCAAGCCGGCGAGCTGCCATACCCTGCGGCACAGCTTTGGCACGCATCTCTTGGAAGCCGGCACGGACATTCGTAGCGTGCAGGAACTGCTCGGCCACAGCGATGTCAGCACGACGATGATCTACACGCACGTGATGGCCAAACCTGGCCTGGGTGTCCGTAGCCCGCTGGACACGTAGGCTCACGGACAGAGGCTTCCCGTCCCTCACGCTATCACAGCCGGCAAGACCGGTGGTTTGGAAAAGCTTACCACAAATCAACACACGGAGAACCCTCGCTTGCGCTTCGGCTAGTTTTCAAGTTTCCACTCTCGCCCGCCGCATCGTCGCGGCCTCCATGATGCGGTGCTCGGTTGCTTCGGCACGGGTTAACTCACCGGTCTGACGGCCTTCGCAGAGGACGATAATCCGGTCGCAGAGGGTCAATAGCTCCGGAAGCTCGCTGGACGTGACGATGATGCCCAGACCTTCGCGGCAAAGCTGATCCATGAGGCGATAGAGCTCTGCCTTGGCGCCGACGTCGACGCCGCGCGTGGGATCGTCGAGCAACAGCACCTTGGGCTCGGTCAGCAGCCAGCGGCCGATGATCGCCTTCTGCTGGTTGCCACCGCTGAGGCTCGTGATCGGCTCGTGGATGCCGGCGGTGCGAACTGCCAGTCGTTCGACGACCTCCATGGCCTGACGGTCTTCGCTTCGACGACTGATGAGTCCGTGTCGCGTTGCCTGCGCGAGAGTACACAGTGTGACATTGGCCCCGACGGTCATCTGGGCGAACAGGCCGAGCCGCTTGCGGTCTTCGGTCACCAGTGCCACGCCGGCTCGCCGCGCGTCTGCCGGATGGCGGAACTGCGCTTGTTGGCCGCCGAGCACGATGCGGCCCGACGGCGTATCGAAGCTGGCGCCGAACAGGCATTCGAGCAGTTCGGTCCGGCCGGCACCCATCAATCCGGCAATGCCCAGGATTTCGCCACGCCGCAGTTGAAACGAGATGTCTTCCAGCCGCCATCGCCGGGCGTGGCCGGGCCAAGGGAGCCACAGGTGCTCCACCGACAGCACAACTTCGCCGGCGTCTCGCGGACGCGACAAATCGATCTCTTCGATCTCGCGTCCGACCATCCGGTGAGTGACGGCCCGGGCGTTGGTCTCTCGGCGCACGAGCACATCGACCAGCCGCCCGTCGCGCAGCACGGCAATCCTGTCGGCCAGTGTGAAGACTTCGTCCAGCTTGTGTGAAATATAGAGCACCGTGACTCCACGGGTCCGCAGCCGCTCGATGACGCGAAACAACCGCGCCACCTCCGACTCGGTCAGCGCGCTGGTCGGCTCGTCCATGATCAGAATGTCGGCTTCGAGCGACAGGGCCTTGGCGATTTCCACGAGCTGCTGATCGCCGACGCGAAGGCTTCCGACTGGCTGCCGGGCGTCGATCTCGCATTCGAGCTGCGATAACAGTTCGCCCGCCCGCGCGTCCATGGCCTGCTGGTTCAAGAGTCCCCACGAGTTGCGCAGTTCTCGGCCGAGGAAGATATTGGCGGCGGCCGAGAGTTGTTCGACCAGGTTGAGTTCTTGATGAATGATGCTGACGCCCGAGCGTTCGGCGTCGCGCGTATCGCGAAAGTGAACCACCTCGCCCAGCAAGGCGATCTGGCCTTCGTAATCGGTAATCACGCCGGCCAGGATCTTCATCAGCGTGCTCTTGCCGGCGCCGTTCTCGCCGACGATCGCCATCAGTTCACCCGCGGCAACGTCGAGCGAAATGTCGGACAGCGCCAACACGCCGGGATAGCGCTTCGAGACGTGCCGGACGGAGATTAGACTGGCCGTGCTCATGGCAGTTGCGAGTCGGCGCCCCCGATCCGTCTTGCCGCCAGCCGGCGTTCGACGAGCGCCGTGATGCTCAAGCCGACCAACACGGCAACGAAGACCGCCGCCCCGGCGCCGCGTCCGATCATGAGTGTGGTTAACAATCCGGCGAGTAGTCCGAGAATAACGACGGCCAATGCGCCAAGCGCGCCGCCGAAGAACCGTTTGGCCCCGCCGCGGGTCGCCTGACGCAGCTCGTTGAACGCCACGGCCAGCACGACCAGAAATCCGACGATGATACCCTCGTAGTCATCGGCGCCGACTTTGACCAGCTTGGCCACCGAGTCGATCACGACGCGCAGAAACAACACGCCCAGCATCGTGCCGGGAATGAGTCCGACGCCGCCTTGCAGGCTACAACCGCCGACGACCGCGGCCGCGATTGCGTTGAGCTCATAGCCGCGCCCTTGCACCGACGGATTGGCAGTGCCGACCTCGGCCGTGTAGAGGATGCCTGCAATCGAAGCGGTCATCGCTCCGATGCAATAGGCCAGCCACTTGAGGTGATCGGTGCGAATGCCACTCAAGCGCGCGGCCGTCTCGTTGCCCCCCATCGCGTACAGATGGCGGCCGACCACAGTTCGGCTCATCAACAGCCATGCCAGAAAGCTGAGTACCAGAAAAATGACCAGCGGAATCCACCAGGTCGTGCCCAAGCGGCTGAACGCTTCGTCGTTGACGTAAATCTGCGTCGTTTTCCCAGTCTTGGTGAGCGCGGCGGTGACTTC
>CAZUPX010000928.1:0-1892 GCA_964622155.1 uncultured Planctomycetaceae bacterium
AGTTGATCGAGCTAATGGGGCCCGTCGATCATTCGCTGCACCTGCAGCCGGGCGTCACCGTGCTGATGCTGTGCGGGTTGCAAGGCTCGGGCAAAACCACAACCTGCGGCAAGCTCGGCCGCCTGATCAACGAGCGCGGCCGCAAGCCAATGTTAGTGGCCGCCGACTTGCAACGTCCCGCCGCCATCGAACAGTTGCAGGTCATCGGCAATCAACTCGGCTTGGAAGTCTATAGCGAGCCAGGCGCGAAAGACCCGGTAACCGTGTGCCACAACGCGGTCAAGCGAGCCAAGGAAGTCGGCGCCAGTGTGGTGCTCTTGGACACCGCCGGCCGGCTGCACATCGACGACGAATTGATGTCGCAGCTCAAAGCCATCGATCGCCGCGTCGAGCCGCAACAAGTTTATCTGGTGGTCGACGGCATGACCGGCCAGGACGCGGTGAACAGCGCCAAGGCGTTCAACGAAGCGCTCGAGTTGGATGGCGTGATCCTGACGAAGCTCGACGGCGACGCTCGCGGCGGCGCCGTACTGAGCGTCAAGGAAGTCACCGGCGTGCCGATCAAGTTCATCGGCACGGGCGAGCACCTGGACGCGCTGCAAGAATTCCATCCCGAGCGAATGGCCCAGCGCATTCTGGGCATGGGCGATATCCTGACCTTGGTCGAGCAGGCTCAGCAGAAGTTCGACCAGGAAGAAATGGCGCAGCAGGAAGAGCGGCTGCGCAAGGGCGAGTTCACGCTTGACGACTTTCGCAAGATGCTGGGCCAGACCAAAAAACTCGGTCCGCTCAACAAGGTCATGAGCCTGCTGCCGGGCATGGGCAACATCGCCGACATGCTCGGTGCGGCCGACGCCGACGGAGACATGACGCGCCTGGGCGGCGTCATCGACGCCATGACCCCTGCCGAGCGACGCAATCCGTCGCGGCTCGTGGATCAGAGCCGCCGCCGCCGCATCGCCGCCGGCGCCGGCGTTGAACCGCACGAAGTCAACGAACTGGTCAAGCAGTTCGACGGCATGGCATCGGTCATGAAGGAAATGGCCGGCCTGGGCATGCGCGAGCGGTTCAAGAAAATGCAAGACCTGCAGCGCGGACTGACCAATCCCAACGCCGTGATGCAGAAGCAAAAAGTCGGCACCGGCAAGCGGCTCAACTCGCAGGAGCGGGCCCGGCTGCGCAAAGATCGCGAAAAAGAGGCTCGCCGTCGCAAGCGCGAATCGAAACAACAACCGTAACTTGCCGAAAACATCGAAACGTCACCCAACTACCAAACCAGGAGACACGCGTGGCAGTCAAAATTAGGATGAAAATGATGGGCCGAAAGCATCGGCCGTTCTTTCGCATTTGCGCCGTCGACGGTCGCAATCCGCGCGACGGCCGCGTGCTCGAAGAACTAGGCACTTACGATCCGATGGTCAACGACACTGACGCCCGCACGCTGCTCAACAGCGAGCGGATCGACTATTGGCTGGGAGTTGGCGCTCAGCCGTCGGATCGGGTGCGCACGCTGATCAAGAAGTACGGCAGCAGCGGTACTCATGTGTCCGAGCAGAAAGCGGCCCGCCAACGGCTGAGCCTTCCGAAGGTCGTGCCCGATGCCGGCACGCCGGTGTACGTTCCGCCCGACCCCGACGCAGTCGCACCGGCCGCCCCGGTCAAGGCAAAAGCCGAGAGTGCCCCGGAAGCCACCGACGCCGCCGAAGAACCGGCCGGCGTTTCGGAATAGTTTTTGACGTGAGAGATTTAAGACTGCACTTTCTGAGAAAACGCTGGTAACTGGTATTCCCTAAAAAAAGGCTCTCCCGTCAAGCTGCGGTTGCAAGACACGCGGCAAGACAGGAGAGCCAAGGATGGCGAAATCTAAATGTCGTTGGGAATCTCCCGAACAG
>CAZUPX010000929.1:0-3034 GCA_964622155.1 uncultured Planctomycetaceae bacterium
GGAAATCACCGACGTCAACCGCGAGTATCTGCGCCGGGGTCAACTACACGTCGAAGTTTTCAGTCGTGGATTCGCGTGGCTCGACACCGGCACGCACGAGTCGCTGGCCCAGGCGGCAAATTTCGTACGGACCGTCGAGACCCGTCAGGGAATGAAGATCGCATGCGTCGAGGAGGTCGCCTATCGCAAGGGCTTCATCACCGCCGAACAACTGGCGAAGCTTGCGCACGCCGCTCCGAGCGAGTACGGTCAATACCTCTTGCAACTGGTGCAGTGACCCACCCTCGCCTCTCGTGGTCCTCGTCGCAAAGTTCGGACGCGTATTTCGTCTTTCCTGATCCCCGGCCCCCTGGCCTATGGTCGCTTTGCGTCAGGCGGCGTAGCGGCTGACGACCAGAGCGATGTTCTGGCCGCCGAAGCCGAAGCGGTTCGAGAGCGCGTGCTGGCAGGGAGTTTCGCGGGCCGTGTTGGGGATGTAGTCCAGATCGCACTCGGGGTCCGGATGGTGGTAGTTGATCGTCGGAGGCAGTACCCCGTCGCACATGGCCATCAGGCAGATGATCAGCTCCGTGGCGCCAGCCGCCGCGATCAGGTGACCCATCATGCTCTTGGTGCTCGATACGCCAATCTTATAAGCCTGCGCGCCCAACGCATTCTTGATCGCCAGCGTCTCCACCTTGTCGTTGACGCTGGTGCTCGTTCCGTGCGCGTTGATGTAGCCAATGTCCTCCGGATTCAATCGCGCATCCTCGAGTGCCAGCTTGATGCACCGCGTCGCGCCGCGACCCTCGGGATGCGTGTCGGTGATCCGATAGGCGTCGGCCGTCGAACCATAACCGGTCACTTCCCCGTAAATCGTCGCCCCACGCTGTTTGGCATGGTCCAGCTCTTCGAGCACCACCATGGCCGCGCCTTCTCCCAGCACGAACCCGTCCCGGTCCCGATCGAACGGCCGCGAGGCCTCGGTCGGATGCGCGTTGTTGGTGCTCAAGGCGGTCAGCAGATTAAAACCCGTCACGCCGAACGGATGGATCATGCTGTGCGTGCCGCCGGAGAGCATCGCGTCGGCCTCGCCGCGGCGAATGATCTCCACCGCCTCGCCAATCGCCTGGCTGCTGGCGGCGCAGGCGGTCAGGCAGTTGGCGTTGGGCCCTTGGGCGTTGAACAGCGCGGCCAGGTGGCCGGCCGGCATGTTGGGCTCTTGCTCTAGTTCGATCGTCGGGTGCAGCCACTCCAGACCGGCCTTGGTAAACAGCGCCAGGTCGAACTCGCCGTTGACCATGGCCCGGGTCATCATCCGCGCGAAGCAATCGAAATCCTGCTGGCCCTCGCCGCTCCCCAGGTAAACGCCAAAGCGTCGAGGATCGAGCTTGTTGCCAGCACTTCCTTCCAGTACGCCGGAGTCGGCGATGGCCTTTTTGGCCGCGCCGGCGGCGAAGTGCGAGTGGCGGCCGCGGAGCTTCCAGACGTTGGGGTCTTCGCCTGCCTGGCTGATGTCCCAATCGCGGACTTCGGCGGCGATCTTGGTGGGAAAGCGGCTGGCGTCGAAGATCGACGTGTAGCCGACCCCCGAGGCGCCGTTCTTCAAGCCCTCCCACACCCGCTGCACCTCGGTGCCCATGGGCGTGATGCAGCCCACTCCCGTAATCACCACGCGTCGTCTCATGAGTAGGGGTTGGGGGTCAGGGGTTGGAAGTACACGGGGGACAAGTCATCACACCCTGTCTACCGTCTACCGTCTACTTTTCCTCTACGCGGCGACTTTGCTCTCGACGTAGCGGCACATGTCTTGGACGGTCAGCAGGTTGCCGAACTCCTGGACGGCCGGATTCTTGGCGAACGTGGACAGGTCGGCAAACGGCATCCGCGCTTTAAGCTGCTCGAGTCCTTCGCTGGTGAGCTTGCCGTTCTGCACGTACTGGGCGTTGGTCAGGATATCCTCGGGAAACAACTCGCCGCGGGGAATCTTGATGTCGAAGGCTTTTTCCAGCCGGAACACGATGTCCAGAAAGTCGATCGACTCGGCCCCCAGGTCGCCCACCAGCCGGGCACCCGGAGTGACCTCTTCCTCGTCCACACCCAACGCATCCACCAACGCCAGGCGAACCTTCGAAAATACCTCGTCTTTTGTCGTCGCCATCACTCACCACCTCCAAGATTGACGCGATACTCGGTTGGAATGTTCTTCTCGCGCGCCGTACATACTGGCCATAGAACCGCGATCCAGCGTCGGCACTTCACGACGCACCGAGGCTGAGCCCTCCATCGACGCGTAGCACTTGTCCCGTCAAATAGCTGGCATCGTCGCTAGCCAAAAACGCGACCACGCCGGCGATTTCCTCCGGCTGGCCAACTCGGCGCAGCGGAATCGAATCTTTAATGCGGTCTCCAGCCAGATTTCGGATGGCTTCGCTCATGTCGGTTTCGATCATGCCCGGGGCGACTGCGTTGACGCGCACCTTACGTGCGGCCAACTCCTTGGCCAGGCAGCGAGTCAGGCCGTCGATGCCACCTTTGCTGGCGGCATAGTTGACCTGGCCGCGGGAGCCGAACTCGGCGGCCACGCTCGAGATATTGACGATGCTTCCGCGACGGCGTGAGAGCATCGGCTGACACACCGCGTGGCAATAGTTGTAGGTACCGCCCAGATTCGTCTCGAGAACTTCGCGCCAGTGTTCATCGGTCATGATGGCGAACAGGCCGTCGTGAATGACACCGGCCGAGTTGACGAGTATGTCGATCCCGTCCCAAGCCGCCAGCAAGTCGCTGACCACCTGGTGCGCCTGCTTATGATCGGCGACGTCGGCCTGGATGGCCCGTGCCTGTCGGCCTTGGGCCTCCAGATCATTGACAAGCCCTTGGGCCGAATCGCGATTGTTTCGGTAGACGAAGGCGACGGTCGCGCCTTCGGCGGCTAGCCGAGTGACGCACGCGCGGCCAATACCGCGGCTGCCCCCCGTGATCAGAGCTGTCTTGCCTTCTAGACGCATCGCTTCAGAGCTTATTCCCAGTGGGCTCGCTCGGGGCGCCGTTG
>CAZUPX010000930.1:0-2531 GCA_964622155.1 uncultured Planctomycetaceae bacterium
CTTTTCCGCTCCACCCGAGGTAGATGGTAATGGGCCCACAATCCACCGAGATCGCCATCGCTGGACTCACAGAGGTCGCGGGCTGGGAAGCTCTCTGGCATGCCCACAAGAACGACCCCGATGACCCTGCGGAAAAGGACAAGCGTCATGGACGCGTCCATGAGCTGGCCGACGAAGAAAGCCGGTTTGTCGTGACGGTCCTGTTTCCGGGGTGGGTGCCCAACCATCCCCTCCAGTTCCGGTACGGCGCGCCCGACGCGATGCCTGAGTACAAGATACGCGTCGAATTGAACGACAACGTCTACCTCGTGCATGCCTCGATGGAAGATCCGCTGGTGTCGCAGTTGTGCGACTACATGCCCGATTTCCCCAAGAGCTTCACGATGCGCTTTGACCTCACCGAGCCCGTGCGCGACTCGACCGAGCGCTACTGGAACAAAATGCTCGTGACACAGCTTGTGAAAGTTTCCACCACCGAAGAGGCGCTCGGCGCGCACAAGTCAGTCGAGATGACTGGAGCCGCTCCAATCCCACCCGAAGGGCCGAAGGTGGAGTGGCGGGCCCACTACATCACGTCCGAGTGCGTCGGCTGCTCGATCTGCGATATCAAGTGCCCCACACATGCCATCTCCGGCGTCAAGAAGCTGATGTACGTCATCGAACCAGAGCTGTGCATCAACTGCGGTGTCTGCGGCGTCTACTGTCCCTATGACGCCATCGTGGACCAGTTCGGCGACCTGGTGAAAAGGATCAAGGCGAAGGATATCCCCAAGGCTGTGGTCATCGCCGACCTCTGCTCGGGTTGCGAATACTGCATCGACGTCTGCCCGTTTGACTGCATCCATCTGGTGCCTGCTCCGAACTCCGACGGGGAGCCGGGGCATATGTCGTCAAAGATCGCCACGGTGGATGAGAAGACCTGTGTATCTTGTGGGATCTGCGAGACCTTCTGCATCAAAGAGGCGATAATCGTAGACCGCAAGTTCCTATGGAACGACCAGATAGGCTTCTCGTTCCAGGAGGGGCGGCTCGTGCCCCACCCCAATCTCCCCGCGCTTCCCGAAGGGTAATCCTCTGGCTCGACAGTTCTGGCCCCAACAGGAAGCCGAGAAGATCCTCAAAACCTTCCCGGCGGCCGACAGCATCATTCTCGAGACCGGGTATGGTCCCTCGGGGGCTCCCCATATCGGGACCTTCGCCGAAGTGGCGCGCACGTCGTGGGTCGGGGCCGCGTTGGCTGCGATCTCGGGCAAGCCGCACACCCTGGTCGCCTTTTCCGATGACATGGATGGTTTGCGGAAGGTCCCGCTCAACATGCCGGCCGAAGCGCTCGAGCCGCATCTGGGCAAGCCGCTCTCGCGTGTGCCCGATCCATTTGGATGCCATCCGTCCTACGCCGGGCACAACAACGCCCGGTTGCGGGAAATGCTCGACCGGTTCGGCTTCACCTACACGTTCAAGTCAAGCAGCGAACAGTACACGAGCGGCGTTTTCAACGAAGGGCTCGCGCGGATCCTGAGACACTGCGAGCAGGTGCGGCAGGTGATCCTGCCCACGATCCGCGAGGAGAAGCGCAAGGACTGGTCCCCTTTCTTCCCGATCTGCGAGCGGTGCGGCCGCATTAACGGGACCCGCGTGACCGGGTACGATCTCGCGAGGCTGGTCGTCACGTATGTCTGCGAAGGGGAGGTTAGCGGTGCCCTCGGTGACGAGCCCCCTGCCGACGACGAGACACCGACGCGGCCCGGCAGCCGGCCGGTCAACACCGGGTGCGGGAACCACGGCGAAGTCTCAATCCTCGACGGGCACTTCAAGGTCGGCTGGAAGGTCGACTGGGCGCTGCGGTGGTACGCGCTCGGTGTTCAGTACGAGATGTATGGGAAGGATCTGATCGAGTCGGCGGCCCTATCCTCGAAGATCTGCAAAGTGATCTCCGAAGGCGCCAGCCGCGGACCAGTTCAGTCGTTCTACGAGATGTTCCTCGATGAGGAGGGGCGCAAGATATCCAAGTCGGTGGGTCGGGGATTGACGGTCGATTCGTGGCTCGCGTGCGCGCCGATGGAATCGCTGTTGTTGTTCATCTTCAAGGATCCGCGCAAGGCCAAGAAGCTATCGTGGGATGTCGTGGCGCGCACGGTGGACGAGTATATCCAGTTGTTGCAGCGCCGCTACCAGGAAGTCGTCCCCCACGGACCCGGCCTGAACGACGAGCTGGACTTCATCTCTCCCGGGCTGCCGGAGCGCTCTCCTTATGAGTACCCGGTCACCTACTCGATGCTCTGCCAGTTGATCGGCGCTCTCGGCGTGCCGGACCACGCAGTCGTGAGGGATTATGTCCAGCAATACAAGGGGGCGATTCCGTCAAGCGATGCCATGCTCGACGCCCTCATCGAACATGCCACGGCCTACGCGAAGGACCGAATTCTCCCAGGCAGGACCCCCTTCGTGCCGGCTGAACCCGAGGCCGCCCTCCTGCTGAAACTGGCCGATTACCTGGCTGACGAGCACGAGGCCGAGGAGATCCAGACGCG
>CAZUPX010000931.1:0-3409 GCA_964622155.1 uncultured Planctomycetaceae bacterium
CCTCGCAGAACCTCTGCCACACAACGTCCCATTTTCCTCCGCCGTCGAGCAGCATTTCGCCTGCCTTTTGCTCGCCGTCCTGCTCGGGATCGAAGTCATACTCGCGAGCACACACCTTGCGGAAGGTCTCCCACCTCGCCGCATCGCTGCGACCACGAAATTCCTCGGGTGTACTCATCCACGAGAGCAGATCGCGAATCGGATCGCCGATCGTCAGCCGATCAAAGTCATCAGCCTCCAGCCTTCGCCCGCGCAACGCCGTAAGCGGTTCTGCGGCAAGCAACGGCAGCGCACGCAACATTGCGTCGCGAGTTGTAGCATCGACGGCCACGTCGAGATTCAAGCCATCTTCCGACATCAGGAAGGCGTCGACCGTCCAATCTCGACCATTTCGGTGGTGCCACACGGTGCCTCGAAATTGCAATTCGACCAGCGGCGTAAGGCTCGCGGGGCACTCCCCCACGGCCCGCAGAGCCTGGCGGTCGACATCGGGCAGATAGAGAACGGGCACAACGCCCTCCGGCGGTGATGCATCGGGCAGGGTGCGATCAACGATGCACTTGAGCCAGATTACTGGGCCCGTGCGCGTTGCCGGATCATAAGGGCCGAGCGAATAGAGCTGCGGCAAGGCAGTCCGTAGCGTGGGCAACAGCGAACGCCATTGGCCGTCGGCATCGGTCCACAGAATCGCGGCCGGCTCGGCAACCCCATCGGGCGAGCGTAGCGTCCCTTCCAGTGAAGCCAGTAGCGCTTCGAGCATCGTGCCAGGCGACTTCGTGGTCAAGGTGGTCACGCCTCTTGCTCCTCTGTTTGAGCTTCGGCGGCAGCACGCTCGCGAGCTGCTTGCTTGGCGGTGTTACTGTAGTGCAAGCCATTCCAGCGATTGCCATCGAACTTGGCCGCGCCCTTGAAGTCCTGTGTTTGTTCGTCCCACCCCCAAAACCAGGGATAATCGTCTTTGGGGCGATTGGGTTCCTTGCCCTTATCCTTCGGCCACTTAATGCCACGAGGGGTCACGCGCAGGATGCAAGCTCCCTTGGCGCGAGCGCCCAATGGTCGAGCAGTCATGAACGGGCGAATGTTGATCCGCACGCCGTCGTTAACGTCAGGTTCCCAGCCAATCGCCTGCTGGTGAAGGGGCTTCCAACGAACAAAGATGTCGTACGGCGGATCGCCAGCCAGAATCTTCTCGAGCTCAGACTTCAAGTGCTCGGCGGCTGCCAAGCGAGCATCGGCGCCGTCGACACCGTTGGCCTGCTCGTTTCGCTGCCGGATAATCCAATCACCTAGATAGGAATAGATGAGCTTTTCCAGCGTTCGCCGACCTTCCCCGTTGGGTGCGGCGAGGCGATGGTAGTTGACGAGGGCGTGAAATCCATCCTGACGGCCATCCCATATGTGCCAAACAAATGGCCGCTGGTGGAAGGTCTCCCAGTGATTCTCAAAAAAGCCATCGCGCAACCACGCGTCCAGGGTCTTCCCAGCGAATCCAACGCCGGCCAGTAAGGAATCAAGCTTGCCGGCAGACCATTCCGAGCCAAACGCCGCCGATAACAATGCGTTTACACGATCTGCCGCAGCCGGCTCACCTTTAATCGAGGAGAGACACACAATGCCATCAACGTCCGCATGCATTCCCAAACCATCATCGGGTAGTTCCGGACAATCAAAAAACTCTGTCCCAGTTTGTCTCGGCCATTGAAAGCCCAGAAGGCGGGCGACCGCGACGAGCAGCGGCAGTTCGGCGTCTCTCGGATGTCCATCGAACAACCATTGGGTGACTTCGCGAGAATCAGGAACTGGGAGCCCGCCCGGATGGAGTTCTGTAGCAACCTTATTCCAATGGTCAAAGTTGAAGGGGATTTTTGCCATCGCGCTATTCGTAACACGAAGCGCGCGGTCAATCTTTCTCACCTCGGTCGAATATTCCGGCGATGAACAATACGCCCAAATCGCCGGTAGGTGAGCGGGATCCTTGGGCTCTAAGATTGAAACGTCCGCCGAGAATCGCTCGCCCGTGTACAAAGTGGCCGGCAAACCACCCATCATGCTCACGGCCACGCCTGCCTTTGACCACGCACTCTTCCCGCGAAAACTCGCCCCCGACTGGCAGACTTCAGTCAGGGTGCCGTGGCCATCCTCCCAAAATATCATCTCCTCGCGCCCGGAATACGGCGCCGTTGCATTCGGCGCTCGCTGATAGTAGCACCACCCATTCAATTCGGATGGCATTTCCCAAAAGACACGAGTGAAGCGTTCGTCATCGCTCGTCTTGATCCCCTGCCAACTATTGGCGCGAGTGATAAGCAGACCATCTGGTGCGATATCGTCGAGCACGATTCGGGAATCGGGTACGTCCAGCAAGCCTCTTTGGGGAACGATCCGAAGCGGACTACTTCGAAGGGCATCTGCTTTCTCGGGTATCGTGGTGGATGATGCCACGTTAATGCCCGACAAACGATGTTCTGCTGCCGGTCGTTTGGCAGACAGGCACACGATGGCAACATTTACCCGCTCGCCACTTATCGTTTCGAATGCTCGCGGTCCGAGCTGGGCGACCTGATTCCACTCGACACGGCGAAGCAGACCCACCCGAAGATCAATATATCGATCCTGGAAGAGCCATGTCTGCTGCGCGACGAAGGCGGTTGTGCCACCGCTTGCACAAAACGCAAGGGTACGCTCGATAAAGCACGCGGCGATATCGGCCTTGGCATCAGAATGAAACTCTTCGCAGTATTCCTGGAGAACGGTATCCTGACGACCTCGCCCAAGATATGGAACATTCGTCGCGACAAATGTGAATTGTCGTGAAAGCAATTCCGCTGCCTTCGACAACCCCTGCGCGGTGACGGCCATTTCCGAAAACTCGGGCACACCATCGCTCGCGAGTAATGGAAGGAGCAGGGGTTCAAGTTGCTTGTAGCTAGCCTCAAGCAAGGATGCCCCGGCGCGCCGTGGATTGATAAGACTTCCCAACCAAGGAGCTTTCTCGAACAGATCGTAAAGTGACTCTAAGCCGCCCTGCACCTGTTGGGAAAAGAGATTATGTGTCGTGCCGAATAAATCTCGCTCGGGCGGAAGTGACGAAATGCGCTCTGCCAATAGCAGCCATTCCTCTTTCGTCACTCCGAGCGAAAGACCAGAACATGCTAGTTGCAGCGGCGGGAGTCGCCGATAGCCCGCCATCCGCCATGCGGCCAAGGCTAGATTGAAGGCGGCGATCTGCGTGCAACGCGGATCAATCTCAAGGCCGAACAGATTGTCACGAAGCACTGCGTCGACCGCCAACTCGAGTGACAGACTTTCTTCATCCTTCCGCATGGCCACGAGGATTGGCAGCGCAAACACAAGAAAGTGCCCGCTCCCCATGCAAGGATCGAGCACGGAAATCGAACTCGCTGATGTC
>CAZUPX010000932.1:0-5378 GCA_964622155.1 uncultured Planctomycetaceae bacterium
CAGCCACACGGCCGACAAGCCGACCTGCGTTGACAAGAAGGCCAGGAGCAACGCACTGGCCAGCGATGGGCCATACCAGATCCCAGCGCTGGCGATCGCTACGTCGGCCAGCACGGTCAGCAAGGCAACCGCCAGCGGTAGGCCGGCGCGGGCAAGGTCCGAATGCTGCATGGGCCGCGCTCCGGTTTGTCAACCACGCCGACAAAACGTGATCCGCCGCTTCCAGTGTGCGTCGTCGGTCTCGGGGAAGTCAGTGCGCACGTGGACGCCGCGCGTTTCTTCACGCTCCAGCGCCGCGGCGATGATGATCCGTGACACGGTGAGCATGTTCTGCAGCTCCCAGCCGCTCGGGTCGGAAAATTGTCGATCGAGCACGTACCCGCACCAGCGGTCGACCGTCTCGGCCGCTTCCTCGAGATGCTGACGGTCGCGGCGCACGCCGGCGCTGCGCCCCACGAGGCTCTTGAGCGAGTTGCGAATGTCGGCCAGGTCCAACGCCTCGCTCTCAATTAAAGGGGTCAGAACTCTTTTTCCAGAAAATAGTTCTGACCCCTTTTTCGGATTTGACCTCTTTTTCGGATTCGATAGCGGCAGGGCGCGAAAATCGTCGGCGAGCTTGGCCGCCTCGCGCGCCGCGCCCGCGCCGGCGTGCGCGCCGTACACTAGTCCTTCCAACAAACTGTTGGACGCCAGGCGGTTGGCTCCGTGCAAGCCGCTGGACGTACACTCGCCGGCCGCCCACAGTCCGGGCAACGTCGTGCGGCCTTCGAGATCGACCGTCACCCCGCCGATCATGTAGTGCGCACCGGGGCGCACGGGTATCCAATCGCGCGTGATGTCCAAGCCAAACTCGGCGCACGTGGCGGCGATGCCGGGAAAGCGGGCCCGCACGGCTGCGGCGTCCAAGTGGGTCATATCCAGGTACACGTTGGGATGCCGCGTGCGTTCCATTTGGGTGACGATGGCCCGGCTCACGATGTCGCGCGGTGCCAGCTCGCCACGCGGATCGCAATCGGCCATGAAGCGGTAGCCGTTGCGGTCGACCAGCCGCCCGCCTTCGCCGCGCATGGCCTCGGTGATCAGGCTGCGGCTGCTGCCGGCGATGTACAGCACGGTGGGATGGAACTGCACGAACTCCATGTCGCGCAGCTCGGCTCCGGCCCGATAGGCCACGGCCAGCCCGTCGCCAGTGGCCACCTCGGGATTCGTGGTCTCGCGATACACTTGTCCCGCTCCGCCGGTACACAGAATGGTCTCCTTGGCCCACACAAATGCCTTGCCCCCCTCGGCGCTCCACACCACCGCGCCGCGGCAGCGTCCCTCGTGCGTGAGCAAGTCGAGCGTGAAGGCCTGCTCCCAGGTCTCGACGTTGGGCATGGCCAGCGTGCGATCGATGACGGCGCGCATGACTTCTCGACCGGTGGCATCGCCCAAGGCGTGTACGATGCGATGGTGGCTATGGCCTCCCTCGCGCCCCAGCGCCAGCCCGCCCGAGGCCTGGTCAAAATTCGTGCCCCACTCGATCAGTTCGCTGATTCTCGCGGGCGCTTCGCGCACGACCATCTCGACCACCGCCTGGTCGCAAAGCTGTCCGCCGGCGGTCAGCGTATCGGCGATATGATCTTCGAACCGATCTTCCGGATCGATCACGCCGGCGATGCCCCCCTGAGCATACGCGCTATTGGATTGCCGCAAGCCGCTCTTGGTGACCACCAGCACCGACTGATTGGCCGGCACCGCCAGCGCGGCCCGCAGTCCCGCCAGTCCGCCACCGATCACCAGCACGTCGGTAAACCGGTGCGGAACCCGCTTCGGGTCGAAGGGAACGAGATATCGCGGGATGCGTTCGAGCATTGTGAGAGTCGCGCGGCGATTCGTTCGGGGTGCCATGCCCACGGTTCGTGGGCATGCGGAGCACAAGCAGCGTATGGCATTATAGAACAGTCATCGCCCACTTGCTCGTTGTATCTCGCTGGCCTTGCGTGATGGCGCATGCTCGCGCTCGCGCGAGCATGGCACCCAGATACTGTCCACGCAGGACTGAGAATGCACCCTACTTCTCCCCGCGCGCCGTGCCTTGCGAATAGGCTTTCGATTGCTCGGCGTATTCGGCCGGAGGAGTGGTGCGGCGAGATTCCTTGAGGCCGCGCGATTGATCGTCGCGCGCCGCGTTGTGCTTCAGCGTCGTGCTCTTCGGGCGCAGACCCAGACTCTTCAATGTGTCGTCGAGTTCCTTTTTCGCGGCGGCCCCCTTCTCGCCCGGCTGCCGCGATTGCGCCCGCATCTGGTCCCAACGCTTGACGAAGTTCTCCAAGTCTTTGGGCGTCCATCCGAGCCGATTGAGCAGCTCAGGGTCGGGGCGGCCTTTCTTCAGCTCGTCCTTCAAGTGTGCAATCGCCAGGTCGGTCGCCTTGCGGGCGTACTCCAAATTTGCCTCATCGGCCTGGTCTTCGGTCGGCTGCCACTTCTGATCGACCGGCGCGCCGCCAGGCTTGCCTCCTTGCGGCGGGCCACTTGATTGTGTTCCACCCTGACCAGGCTGGCCGCTGGGAGTCCCGGGCCGATCGGATGGCGACGCGGTCTCTTTTTGCGCATCGCCGCCGCCAGGTTTGTCGCCGGCGGCAGAGGGCTGTGCTTGCGAGCCTTCGCCGCGCTCGTTGCCCGGCTTGCCCTTTTGGCTGTCCGACGGGCGGCGGTCGCCGGCACGATCAGCCGTTTCGCCGTCGCCGGACTCGTCGGAGCGACCGGCCCCTTCGTCGGCGGCCGTGTTCTGACCTGGCCCGCCGGTGCCCGACTTGTTGGCTTTCTGACCCCCGCCGCGCTTGCCACCGCCAGACCGGTCGCCGCTGTCCTGGCCCTCGGAATCCGATTCGCGCCGATCGTCGGCGGCGGAATGGGCCTGGTTCTCGGACTTCTTGTCCTGGTCATTCTCCGAGGTGCGCGATGGCTTCTCGATCGGCTTGGCTTCGGTCGTTGGGCTGGGCGATCCCTTGGTGTCCTTTGTCGCCTGTCCGGCGCCGGAATTGCCTTTGTCCCGCTCGCCGTCGCCCCCTTTGGCGTCCGGCTTCGACTGGTCGCCGGATGGTTTTTGGTTTTTCGGATTCGTGGGGTCGGGTTTGGATTGGGCACCTTCGCCCGCGGTCGGCTGTTGATCGTCCGGCTTTTGACCCGGCGTGCCGCTCTCGCGGTCGTCAGGCCGTGGTTTGCTTCGATCCGCGGTGCCTTGGTCGCGCTTGTCCGGCTGTTGATCGGACTTGGTGCCGTCGCGCTGGTCGCCTTTCGCGGCGTCAGCTTTGCCAGACTGCTTCTGGTCGGCTCGCGGCTTGCCGCCCTGACCCTTGTCCGATTTGGCGGCGTCGCCCTGGCTGCCGTTCGGATCCTGCGGGTCGCGACCTTCGGCACCCTTGGGGTCGCTCGGCTTTCCACCGCTCGGCTGTGACGATCGCTTGGCCTGGCTCGGATCGGTCGCGTCGTCGCCCCCTTCAGATTGACCGCTTTGTTCTTTGCCGGAAGGCGGGCCTTTCGATTTCTGGTCTCGTTGATCTTTTTGACCTTTCGAGCCTTGCTGCTGGTCGCCCGACGAGTCGTCACCGCTCCCTTGCTCACCCTCGCCCGAACCCTTCTGCCCCTTCTGCCCCTTCTGGCCTTGCGATCGGTCGGGCTTGTCGCGATCCGACGGCGGCTGCTTTGACTTTGGGTCCGACTTTGACTTGTCGGCCTGCTTGTCCTGTTGACCGTCTTGGGGCCGATTGCCCTGCTGGCCTTTCTCGCCCGAAGGTTGATCGTCATTTTGTTCTGAGTCGTTTCGATCCGGCGACTGCTGCCGATCTGGAGGCGAGCTTTGGCGGCGATCCGCCTTTTGATCGCGTTGCTGGTCTCGCTGGCTGTCGCCCGGCTGTCGGTCATCGCTGGCGCCGCCCGACTTCCGTTGATCGCCTTGCTGTTGGTCGCCCGAGGTCTGCTGGCCCTCTGGCTTACCTCCTTGCTTATCACCCGATTTTGGATTCGACTTCTGATTCTCTTCCTGATGTTTCAAGATTCGCTCGATGGCGTCACCGTCGTCGGAACCGTCGGACGGAACACTTTCGTCGCGGCCTTGCTGCTCGCCCGACTCTCTGCCCTTACCTCCTTGTTGCTGGCCGGCAGGCTGGCTCTGCGATTTGTCCCCTTGCTGGCCGCTGGCCGCCTGTTCGTCCCCTTGCTTCTGCCCGTCGCCTTGGCCTCGATCGTTGTTTGGTGACTCGGCATCATCGCGCGGTGGGGCCTTGGCCTGATCGAGTCGCTCGGGCTTTCGATCGGGCGGCGTACTTGCTGCGCGAGGATGATCGTCGTCGCCGCTGCCTTTGCCGGGGTCGGTGGATGGCCGCTCGACGTCGCCTCGCGGGTTGTTGCGTGCCAGTCGGTCCTCATTCGGTCGCTTCGAGTCGGGCGACACGATTCGCAGCCGGCGTTTGGCCGTCTCGGTGCGATTGGGTAGAGGCTGTTTGTTGTCCTCGGCCACGGCCCAATACTCGACGACGTCGCCCACCTTCAAAGCCAGCTTGCGCGGCTCGAAGCGAAATTTGCGCACGAGCTGCCCTGAGTGCACTTCGTTGAGCAACACCTGGTCGACCATCGGCTTGCTGCCGACCGACGCCGAGAGTTTAACCGTTGCCAGCGCAAAGTCAGGATCGATGGCTACGACCTCAATTTGCGTGGCGGCATCCAGCGGCAGTTCGAGGTCGTCTTTCTTAGGCGCGACAATCTGCACCTCGGGCGCCAGATCGCGCGTGACTTCGATCTGGTGCCGCACCGGCTGCGGGTTCTGCTGGCCTGCCGAATTCTTGAAGATCAACTGATACGAACCGTGGTCGGGTGTGCGGTCGGCCTTGAGCCCCAGGCGGAACGAGATCTTCGCCTCACTTCCCTCAAACCGCATCGTTTGGTCATTCTTCGCGTCGCAATCAAAGTCGATGTGGGCCGACTGAATCTCCTGGTTGGCCAGGGCTTCAAGCGTGACGTCCGTCCCCTCGATCGCCCGAATGTCTCCCTGCTGCTCGATGCGCTGGTCGATCAGTCCGGTGTACTTGGGATAGTGATAGGCAATACTGCGCACGACGATCGTCGGCGCGGCAACGACTTGAATCTGATACCGCCTGGTCACGGCGTCGCCGGCCTCGATCCGATACTCAAGGCTCTGTTGCAAGGCCGACTCTCCCGGCGGCAGCACGCAGGTGTGCTTGTACCCGTCAGGACCCAGCGCCATCTCAAGAGGTCGCTCGACGACCTGGCCGTCGGCCGTCGTGTATCGCAAGACTGCCTTGCCATCGCCGGGCAAACCCTGAATCCGCGCCGACACGGTAATCTGTTGACCGCGAAAGGCCTGCACGTCGCCGGGC
>CAZUPX010000933.1:0-2472 GCA_964622155.1 uncultured Planctomycetaceae bacterium
TGATGGCGGGTCGCCCCCGGCTCGTTCCTGGCCACCCTCTCCCATGACCATGCTCCGCGCGGTGCCCTGAGAGCGAAGACCTTACGGTCTCGCGGTACGATTTTTACGCCGACCGCTCCAGCGGTCCGTGCGATTGGTTCAGCTTGTTGTAGAGCGTCTTGAGACTGATGCCCAATTCTTCGGCGGCTTTGGGTTTGTTGCCACTCAGTCGCTCCAGGGTTTGATGGATGACTTGCATTTCCATTTCGCGCAAAGTCTGTGGCGCGGAGCTGCCGACCGCCTTTAACCCGGCCGCGGAACTTGGACGAAGCCGCCGTGCTTCGAACCTCGTGGGCAGATGCTCGGGCGTGATTGGGCCTCCGTCGGAGAGAATCATGGCCCGCTCGATGACGTTGGCCAGCTCGCGGACGTTGCCCGGCCAGGAGTGCTCACTGAGTACGCGCAGTGCCTCGGGCGTGAGCAGCTCGTCGGCCGGTCGAGCTCCGCTGCGAAATCGCATGGCAAAGTGCGTGGCCAGTTGGGCGACGTCGTCGATCCGCTCGCGCAACGGCGGAATCGCGATCTCAAACGTGTTGATGCGGAACATCAGGTCTTCGCGAAACTCGCCTTCCTCGACCATCTGTTCGAGCTGCCGATGCGTGGCACACACGACGCGCACGTCGACGGTGAACGAAGTATTTTCGCCGACGCGGCGGATTTCGCCACTTTCCAGAAAGCGCAGCAACTTGGCCTGCATGGCCTTTGGCAACTCGCCAATCTCGTCTAGAAACAGCGTGCCTCCACTGGCCACTTCGAACAACCCTACGCGATGCTCGTCGGCACCGGTAAAGCTGCCGCGGCGATGACCAAATAGCTCGCTTTCGATCAGACTTTCGGGCAGAGCGCCGCAATTGATCGCCACAAACGGCATGTCAGCCCGCAGGCTCTGGTCGTGCAGCGCACGGGCGACCAGCTCTTTGCCCGTGCCGGTTTCGCCCAGCACGAGCGCGGTCGAGTTGGTGGGTGCGACCTTGGCAATGAGCTTGCGGACCCGTTCCATGGCGGCGCTTTTTCCGATCAACTCACTCTTGCCCTCGAGACGCTGTAGCTGTCGCTTGATGGCGAGGTACTTGTTCGTCAGGGCGCGCTTATCGGCCACGCGATCCAACAGCGCTTGCAGCTCGACGAGCTTGCACGGCTTGGTCAGGTAGTCGAATGCACCGTGACGCAGGGCGGCAATGGCCGTCTCGAGCGACGACTTGCCGGTGAGCACGACCGCATCGGTGTGCGGCGAGAGTTCCTTGGCCTTGGCGATGACCTCGATGCCTGAGCGGCCCGGCATGTCGAGATCGACCAGGATGCAGTCGTACGAATTGCGCTCAAGTGCCGCCACGGCGGTCGTGCCGTCGGGGCAGACCGTGACTTCGTGGCCCATGCGCGGCAGCTCGATGCTCATCAGCTCCTGCAGCGAGCGTTCGTCGTCGGCAAACAACAACTTGAGGCGGTTATGCGGCTTGGTAGCGATGCCTGCTCTCCTTGTGTGGAACGGCCAACGGCAAAGTGACGCGGAACCGCGATCCCCTGTCCGGCCCGTCGCTTTGCGCTTCGATGTGGCCGCCGTGGTCGGCGATGATGCGGTACGTAATCGACAACCCCAATCCGGTGCCCTGGCCGCTACGCCGCCGTGTGAAAAACGGCTCAAAAAGGTGTTCCAGCACTTCATCGGTCATGCCGCAACCGTCGTCGGTAAAAATCATCTCGGCCTGGTTGCCGGAAGCACGCAGCTCGACGGTCAACCGCCCACCGGGCGACAAACTGTCCAGAGCGTTGGTAACCAGGTTGAGCACGACCTGCTTGAGCTCCTGCGAATTGATCGGCGCCACAAGCGGCTCGCCGGGCACCAGCTCGATGCGCTTGTCGCTCTGACGATACAAGTGACCAACCATGTCCAGAACGCCTTGAACCAGTTGGCGCAGGTCGGCTTCTCCGCGCGTGCGATCGCCGGTACGTGAGAAGTCCAGCAGTCGCTCGGTAATCCCCTTGCAGCGGAAGGCCTCGGTCTGAATCATGCGCAGGTAATTTCGAATGACGTCCTGATCGGTCTGCGACGGTTCGGTGGGGGTCTCGAGGATTTCGGCGATCCGGCCTTCGAGCGACTCGGCGCTCAGGGCGATCGAAGCCAAGGGATTGTTGATCTCGTGTGCCACGCCGGCCGCCAAAAAGCCCACGCTGGCCAGTTGCTCGCTGCGGACTACCTGCTTGGTTCGTTCCCGCACCTGACGGTCAAGATCGTCGCGAATGGCCTCAAAGCGGGCCGTCATGTCGTTCATGGCCTCGGCCAGCTCGGACATTTCGTCGTGCGTTTCCAGCCCGATCCGATAGCCGAACTCGCCAGCCGCGACCCGCCGCGAGCCCTTGACCAGCTCCTGCAGCGGCCGAAACACCCAGGCGTAGAACAAACGTATGAACAGCACGAGCATCAACGCGGCCGAG